>NZ_JARAMP010000030.1:0-33909 GCF_028802875.1 Seohaeicola sp. 4SK31
GCCGATGCGGAATGTCGTCTATGAACGGTTCGACTATGGCGGGGTTCTGGCGGCCCGGCAGGACCGTCGCCGCACCTTCGGATTCATCAGCCTGCTTCTGGGCCTGACCGCGCTGATCGCGGTCGTCACGCGCGGGCTGGTTTGAACCGGCTATTTGATCGCCTTAGTCAATCTAAACTCGACAATGGTTTGAAAAGGCTTTGAGGGGCTTCCGTTGTCGGCTCCTCCTTGCATCAATTTGAAGCCTCTCCATATTCTCTACATGATCTCTGAGAGACGCCAGGGAGACAAAGATGGGCTATGTAAAGACAGCGATGCTGATGGCGGCGATGACCGCGCTCTTTATGGGTGTCGGCTACCTGATCGGTGGCGCGGGGGGCGCGCTCATCGCGCTGGTCGTCGCCGCTGCCATGAACGCCTTTACCTGGTGGAACTCGGACCGGATGGTCCTGCGGATGCATAACGCCCAGCCGGTGATGCCCGGCGACCGGATGGGCCTGCACGCCTTGACCATGGATCTCGCGCGGAATGCGGGTCTTCCTGCGCCTGCGGTTTATCTGATCGACACGCCGCAGCCGAATGCTTTCGCCACCGGTCGCAACCCCGCGAACGCCGCCGTCGCCGTGACCACGGGCTTGATGCGCAACCTGACCCGCGAGGAGCTGGCCGGTGTGATCGCCCATGAGTTGGCCCATATCCGCAACCATGACACCGCAATCATGACCGTCACCGCGACTTTCGCCGGTGCGATCTCGATGCTGGCGAACTTTGCATTGTTCTTTGGCGGATCGCGCGAGCGGCTTGGTCTTTTCGGCACGCTTCTGATGATGGTCCTTGCACCGATGGCGGCAGCGTTGGTGCAGATGGCCATCAGCCGCACGCGGGAATATGCGGCGGACAAGGCCGGAGCCGAGATCTGTGGTCAGCCGCTCTGGCTGGCGTCAGCTTTGGAGAAGATTGCCATGGGGGCTGCGCGGATCGACAACCACGCCGCTGAGCGCAATCCAGGGACGGCGCATATGTTCATCATCAACCCGCTACATGCCCACAAACACGACAGTCTCTTCGCGACCCACCCTGCAACCGAGAACCGCGTGGCCGCCTTGCGCGCCATGGCAGGTCCACGCCGCCATGCCTCGGACGCAGCCGAACACTCAAATTCCGCCACTCGCGTTCCCAGAACAAAGAATCGCTATCAATCCGGGCCGTGGAGTTGAAAAAGTCTCAGCAACGATTCCACTCTTCCCCTACGATCAAGCTTGCACTCCAGGGGAGCGATGCTTGTGCGAGAGCCAAAGGTATATGGTGGAATCAGAGACGCTGATCGACATAGGATACCCTCAGCGCCATCGTAAACCATATCAGATGAAATCAAGCGCCGAGGCTGTATCTTTTCATACGCTGGCGGCGCTCAGGGTCCCGCACGGCGACTATGGGAAAAATCGTGTCACCTTCTCATGGACCATGATGGATTTGATCACATTCTCCATGGTCGCGATGCCTGACGTGCAGCCAATGCCGTTCGCGAGCAATGACACGAGTTCCAATCATCCAACGGACAGACCTGTCCTGAGCAACCTCAAATACACCCAAACTCAAATATTGGCGAGACGCTGGACCAGGAGCTTGTCGATGCGGCGCCCGTCGAGGTCCACGACTTCTATTCGCCATCCCGCGATGTCGAAATGATCTCCGAGTTCTGGCAAAGCCCCCATTTTCTCGATGACCAATCCTGCCACTGTTTCGTAGTCCCGTCCATCAGCCAATGTCAGGTCAATATACTCTGCGAACTCGTCAACCGGCATCCAGCCAGCCACCAACAAACTACCATCGTCCCGGACAGCGATCTTGGCTTCAGCGTCTTCTCCTTCCGGGAAATCACCCGCGATCGCTTCGAGCACGTCCATCGGCGTGATGATCCCCTCGAAATGACCGTATTCATCATAGACAAACACCATGTGCGCCGGAGATCGTCGCAAGGCTTCAAGCACATCAAGGGCCGCCATTCCATCACGGACGATGGGCGTCTCGAAGATCAGGGGGCTCAAATCAAGCGCAGAACTGGATAGGTCTGCCTCAAGAAAATCACGGGATTTCAGAATGCCGATGATGTTGTCTTGTGCACCATCTCGGACCGGCAAACGAGAATGACCAGTGTCTCGGAATCTCCTGATAATCGCTGCTGCAGAGTCTTTAATGTCAACAACCTCGACTTCGCGTCTTGGCACCATCAGTCCACGTGCGGTCCGGTCGGCAATTCGCATAACACCAGCAATCATCTCGGTCTCGGCCTTCTCCATGACACCAGAAGACTGGGCCTCTGCCAAGACAAGCTTGACCTCTTCGTCAGTCATGTTGCGATCCACCGCACCGGACTGGCCAAGAAGCGCCAGAACGAGCTTCCCGGAACGATCAAGGAGCCACACGAGTGGGGCCGCGACGATGGCGATAACATTCAAAAGTGGCGCGATCCGGCTGGCCACCGCCTCGGGGGCACGCAGCGCGATCTGCTTGGGCACCAGCTCACCGAAAATCAGCGACATGTAGGTGATAGCAACGACAACACCGCCAACGCCCAGAGTTTGCGCCAAAGTTACGCTCATGCCGGCTGATGCCAGTGAATCTGCCAGCCGAACGCCGAGTGTAGCACCAGAGAACGCACCAGACAGCACTCCCACGAGTGTGATGCCGATCTGCACGCTGGATAGGAACTTTCCGGGATCAGAAGCGAGTCGCGTGGCGGTGGCGGCACCGCGGCTGCCATTGTCCGCCAGAACCTTTAGGCGTGCAGGTCGTGAGGAGACGATCGCCAACTCAGACATTGCCAAGACACCGTTGACGAGGGTCAGAGCAAGAACAATCAGGATTTCGAGTAACATTTGATCATCTTTCTTGATGTGTAAGTCCAACCGCCTTGTCAGGCGAAGGCATTCAGGAACAGGAAAATGGTTGACTTGATGAGCGCGTAAACGACACCCGTCACCAAAAGCAATGAGGCGAGTCCAAGCATTACACCTATCGTGACCCAGACGCCGTCGCGCTCAAGCACGCCGAGCGCGATCAGACACATGGACAAGGCAGGGAGGATGTTGCCAAAGGGGATTGGCAGCGCCAGCACCGTAGCGAGGACAAGGCAGAGTGCGCCCAGAACATACTCAGCACGATGCCCTACAAAAAATGACCAGCTTGGTCGCAGCAAGCGCTCCGCACGAGCCAGCCAAGGCGCAAGCCGTTCAATCAGCTGCGCAAACCGGTCCCTGGGCACCGAGCGGTCTGCGATGATCTGCGGTAGCCACGGCATGCGTCCGAGCATCATCTGAAACGAAAGGTAGATCAGCGGCAAACCCAACACACCTGAGACACCCGGCGGTGCAGGAAGAACATTCGGGAAGGCGAAAATCAGGATCAGCGCCGCGCGACCACGTCCACCGAGCAGGCTGATCAAGTCGCTGACGGCGACGAAGTCGCGTGAGGTGTCTTGGCCTATCTCCGCGAGAATCTGCGATAGGGTCTTCTTCCGGACACGGCTTTGATGTCCGCGTCGTCGACTATCATCGTCGGGACTATGATCTTCGTCTGTGTCAGACGTGACGGAGTCCTCAGCAATGGGGGGGTGAATGAGAAATGGGATCTGTTTCCATGAGACGAATATTGCGAACGGTTCGCATCAGTATCATGACACGACGAACTTGATAAGTGGCAATGCTCACTGGGCCAGATGAGCTGAATCTTCAGACCCCAGAGCGGGGCATCGCCAACAGTTTTCTCGACAGGGCATCTGCATTTTGGGCACCTGGCGGCACAACGCTTTCGAAAACCTTTCCGAGCTAAAGTAGCCTTTTGGTGGATAGTGCTGAGAATGGTTGCTTCGCCACCCCCCGATCTGACGAAAACCATTTGCCTCGGACACAAAAGTGGTCGGATCAGAGAATGCTACAAGGATGAGGACGTTTCCACGACCACAGTCGTCAAGGCTACCTCATCTAACAAAGATTGAGCAAAACACGATCACGTTTTTGTGATCAGTTTACTGCAACCAGAAATACGGAGACGATCCGAACTTCTTCCTCATGACCGAGGTGATGACAGAGCCAGAGGCCGCGAAGTTCTTGCGGTGCAGCGTGAAGACGTTGAAGCGTCGTCGTGCGGATGGTCACATCTCGTTCGTCAGGGACGGCAAGATCCTCTATTTGCGGTCAGATCTTAACGCCTATCTGGAAGCCAGACGAACAAGTGCTTCGAAGTCGCCGCCGCCGGCTCCTGCTCCGAAATATCGGAGAACAAGGGCGCCAGAATATGACGTTGTCGACTTGCTCTATGGCTGATGCTGATGCTATCTCGCGCGAAATTCGCGAGGAAACTGATGTATGGAGAAGGTTGAGAAAATCGGCCGGTTCACGATCGCCAGGAACCGGGGCGCCCTCTACCTGAGGTGGTGGAACTCTCACGCTAAGAAGACTGAATCTGAACGCATTCATGCGACCACTATCGAGCAGGCGAGGAAGCTCGCTCGCGAGCGGATGAAAACGATCATGGATCGAACAGAGACGATCCGGCCCGACAGTGGAGATGACCCAACTTTCGGCGAGATTTGGATCGGTTTCGAGCAAGACAAACGCAAGAGGCTTGCTCCTGAGAGATTTAGGCTTCTTGAGAACCGACTCGATCTTTATTACAAGCCGCACTTGTGGAAAGTCAGAATGTCGAAGATGGGGCCTGCACTTCGCGCCCTCGTTGAAGGCATGGAGCAGGGCAAGATCCGACCCGACAACGTCAAAGCAAAGCTAAAAACTCTCACACAGGACGGCAAGCCTCGCCTGCATCCGAACACCATCGCGGACATAGTCAGTAGTGCGACAGAGGCCTGTGCGCTGGCAAAGAGCGAAGGTTTGACGATACACAACCCTCCCAAAAAGCCCTTCATCATGGGTGTCACTAAACCTGAGGATCGAGACCCGAAGGGTCGCTACATCTCCTTCGAGGAAATGGGGTTGCTCATCGAGGCGTGCAGGCGCCCACACATCCTGGACCTCTTCCTATTAAACATTGGATGTGGAGGGCGGATCGGTGCCGTCGCCGACATGACTGGTAAAAAGGTCCGCCTCGATCTTTCGGTAATCGACCTTCTCGGGGATGGCTTCGTCGAAACCAATAGGCTGAAGCGGACGCCCATCGTGCCAGTGACAGGACCGATGGAACGCATTCTCGCGAGACTGATTGCGGCGCACGGCGAAGGATACCTAATCCATGAAGGAGGTAAGCCCCTTGCAGAGGGAGCGCGAAACTGGACCCAGATCATTCAGCGATTGGTGGAACGGGCGAAGGATTGCAGGTCACCTGACCAAGTGAAACGGAAACTCTTTGAGCCCACCGACCAAGGTAACGTGAACTGGTATTCGATCCGTCGCACATTCGCTGATTGGCTCGATGAGAGGGTGAGTGATGCGGCAATCAGCGCTGTAATGGGACACTTCGAGATTTCATCCAGGATGAGGCGACAGCTCTTTGAAGCAGGAAGCCCTACAACCGATCTATACAAGCGTGCAAAACTGAGGCCGGTGCTTGAAGTCGCGACGGTTCTTGAAGACGAATGGTGGCCGTCGCTCCAGCCTTTCACGAGCGTGGATTTGCGGCCTGAGCACGAAAGACTGATGCGAGCTGATGCAGAAGAGTGAAAATAGTTAGTAAAAAAAGGTGCATCAGCAAAATGATTACCATTTGCAATACGTGCAGATCACCCGCGAAAGCCCGAATTACCGGATCGGATGATGGACGGGATCGCGCGGTTCCAGACCCCGCAAGCCGAGGTGTTCTGCCTGACGGATGGCGGCACGGATTTCGGGGCCGAGGTGTTTCCCGCCGTTGATGCCCAGACCCTTGCCACAAGGCTGCAGGCCGCGGGTCACAGCACGATCCGCACGCAGTTCAACGCCTTTCTGATCCGGCAGGGCCAGAGTCTGACGCTGGTGGACACGGGCTGCGGCACCCTGTTCGGCCCGGCCGGCGGCCAATTGCCCGCACGGCTGGCGGCGTTGGATGTGGCGCCCGCCGACATCGGCACGCTGGTTTTCACCCATCTGCATGGGGATCATTGCGGCGGCGCGCTGCTGGACGGCGTGCCGGTCTATCCGCATGCGCGGGTCGTGATGCACCCGGCCGAGCACGCCCATTGGCAGGACCGCGACGCCCCGGCGGCCCGCGTGATCGCCGCTTATGCCGACCGGATCCAGACCGCGACCGGGGGGCAGGAAGTTGCGCCCTCGGTCACGGTCTGGGACCTGCCCGGCCATACACCCGGCCATATCGGCCTCAGGATTGGCACCGGGGTGGTGATCGTGGGCGACATCTTCCATTCCTCCGCCTTGCAATTGCCCGACCCGGAGGTGGCCACGATCTATGACGTGGACGCGGCCATGGCGACGCAGACCCGCAAGGACGCACTCGCCGCGATTGCCGCGCGGGATCAGGTCTTTACCGGCGGGCATGCCGTCGCACCGCACTGTTTTGCGCGACTTGCAACCGAAGGGGCCGGATACCGCACCGTCGGGATCTGAGCTGACCTTCGCCCGGTATCGGGAGATGCCGGGCGGCCGCGCGGGAGGATGGTGATCGGCCCTCTGGCCTTTCAAGCAGCCCTGCGGGACTGTCCCGACCGCGCAGAAAATACCATCAGATCAAATGCAGTTCGCGCGCCAGCATCGCCGCATGGGTGCGATTGCGCGCCTCGATCTTGCGGCTGAGGGTCTTGATATGCAGCTTGACGGTGACGACCTGCACATTGAGGTCATTCGCGATTTCCTTGTTGGTCTTGCCATCGCAAAGCCCCTTCAGCACATCCCGCTCTCTTTGGGTCAGCACAGGTGTCTTGCGGACCGGATGCTCTGCACCCGAATCCCTCGGGGCCAGATCCTCGAGCTTGGTATAGTTGCCGTCCAGAATGGCGCGGATCGCGGCGACCAGTTCATCGGGGGCCAGCGATTTCGACAGATACCCCGCCGCACCGTCCATGATGCTGCTGTATTCGATTTCCTTCGAGGTGGTTCCCGTCAGGATGGCGACCGGATGAGGCGCATTGGCGGCGATGCTCAAGCTCAGCCCCGTCGGCATCGTCATGCCGGGCATGGTCAGATCCAGCAATACGAGGTCGAAGGGGCCCTTGTCGCGAATGAGTTGGAGGGTCTCATCCAGTGTCCGGCTTTGCGTCACCTCTGCGCCGGTCTCTTTATTTATGAAACAGGACAGCGTCTCGCGAACCAGATCATGGTCGTCAGCAATAAGTATTCTCGCGCCCACTTCAATTCCCCCCTTAGGTACTATGTAGTTTCCACTCCAACGCACCAATAAGTCGAGTCTATTCGTTTCTCTGGCACAATTTCAGTAGCAGTATCTTGGGTTTGGCGGAGTCACTATGATCTTGACAAGATGTGCTTTCGTATAGGTTGTTATTCAATCCGGCCGAGAAACTCTTTAAGAACCTCTGCCGGCATGTAATCCTGGCACGAGGTTTTTCCTGCCAGCACGGGATCGCGCAGTAGGTGGCAACTTGATTGATCAGGACAGCTTGCGTGGTGCGGCAGAGCGGCCCTGGCCGCGGCTGATGCGTCTGCTGGCCGTGATCGTGGCCAGCCTTTGCGCCGCCGTGCTTGTGCTGCACCTCGTGATGTCGGTGCAGCGGATCACACAGTGGCGCGATGACCAGATCCAGACGGTGCGACAGTCTCTTTCGGAGCTTCCGCCGCTTTTCCGTGACGTCGAACTGGCCGTCCGGCGTGCAGCAACGGATGCGGCCCCCGCCCAAGCCGAGGCCCTGCGCGATGGGGTGACCGGTCTGCGCCAGAGCTATGACGTTTTTCTGGACAAGATCGTGCAGCTTGACCAGACCATCCGCGCCGATCCGCAGCGTGCCGCCACCCTTGCCAATCCCGGCTTCGAGGATCTCAAGGCCAGAGCGGTCAGCCTTGTGCCATTGATCCGCGCCAGCAATACGGATCCGGGACCGGCCCTGTCTGCCATCCATCGAGAATTGGACGGAATGACCCCGGTTCTCTACAGCTTCGTCCGCGAGGCGACCGGGCTCATCGACGCAAGGGCACGTGTCGTGCAGATCCAGATCCTGAACGATCTGCGTATTCTTGTGATCCTTGTGATTTCGCTGGTGGCGTCGCTCGCGCTTCTGGTGTGGGATTTCCGCCGCCTCTATCTGATCAACAGAGACAAGGCGCAGGATAACCGGCTGGCGGGCGCGCGGCTGGAAACCGTGGTGGGCACGTCACAGGACGCGATCATCGTGACGGATGCGTCCGAACGGATCACCGGATTCAACCGTGCCGCCGAAGTGATGTTCGGCTTGTCCAGCAGCGTGGCCAAGGGACGTTCTATCGCGGACCTGATCAGCGAAGTCGATGGCACGACCATGGCGTTGAACCGCGCGTCATCGGGTCGGACCGAACGCCGGCAGATGATGGGGCGCGATGCTGTTGGCCGCAGTTTTCCGGTCGAGATGTCCCTTGGCACCGCGACGCGCGCCGAAACCCTGATCCACGTCTGTTTCATACGGGATATCTCGGATCGGGTAGAGGCGGAAAAGGATCTGCGCAGTTCTCGCGACAAGGCCCTCGCCGGGGAACGGGCCAAGGCGCATTTTCTGGCCGTGATGAGCCATGAGATGCGCACGCCCCTGACCGGCATCCTTGGCGTGATCGAGCTGATGCGTGCGCAAAAGCCCGGTCAGAGCAATCGGGAATACCTCGATGTGCTGCAATCCTCGGGTCAGGTGTTGCTGGGACAGATCAATGATGTTCTGGACCTCACCGAGATCGAGTCGATGGGGATCAAACTGACGGATCAGCCCTTCGATCTGGATGCGCTGATCGAAGAGGTGTTGCTGACCCAGCGGCCCGCGGCCAACCGGCAGAACAGCGCGCTTCAGTTCGAATCCACGCCCCACCCCCTGGGCTGGTTCCGCGGCGACCCGATCCGCTTGCGGCAGATCCTGATCAACCTGATCAGCAATGCCATCAAGTTCACCCGAAATGGCGAGATCCTGATCGAGGTGGCGGCAGAGCCGGACACGCAGGGTTTCGTGCTGGGACGGCACAGTATCCAGATTCAGGTGGCAGATACCGGAACCGGAATTCCGGCGGGCGAGATGGACCGCATCTTCGAGGATTTCGTGCGCGCCGACCAGCCAGCTGCCAACAGAACCGAGGGCACGGGACTTGGGCTGGGCATCGTGAAGCGTCTGGTCGCGGCGATGGGCGGCAAGCTCGGTGCCGAAAGCGTCGAGGGCGAGGGCAGTCTGTTCTGGGTCACCCTGTCGCTCAAGCAGGTGGACAAGCCCATCGAGATCGGTCCCCATACGGCCCCCGAGGCGGATCTGCGCCCGTCATCCGTTCTTCTGGTCGAGGACAATGCCACCAACCGGTTCATCCTGCGCGAGATGCTGCAACGCGATGGTCACCGCGTCGCCGAGGCAGCCAACGGTGCAGAGGGTGTCGCGATGGCGGCGCAGACGGCGTTTGATCTGATCCTGATGGATATCAACATGCCGGTGATGAACGGGCTGCAAGCAACGTCCGAGATCCGCAGCGGGGGGGGACCCTCGGCAACGGCCCGGATCGTTGCCCTGACCGCACATATCTTTGATCATGAGCATCTGCGGTATCAGGATGCCGGAATCGACGACATCGTGATGAAGCCGCTGAAATGGGATGGCCTCCGCCGGGTTCTGCGCGGCGATCCCGCCATTCCGGTCAAGAAACTGCGCCCCGACAATCCCGACGACAAGGGGGCGGAACCGCCTCTGCTGGACAGGGATATTCTGGGCATGCTGCTCGATACCCTGGGCCCGCGACAGCTTGCCCGGTTGCTGGACCAGTTCCTCGCTGACGGTCAGGTGGCCGTTCAGGATATCCGGCAGGGCATCCGCGAAACAAGACAGGTTCTGCGTGACCGGTTGCATGGATTTGCGGGGCCTGCCGCCACTTTCGGTGCGCGCAGGATGCACAGCCGTCTTGGCGCGCTGGAAGAGAAAGTGTTCGACATGACGGATGGGGATCTGCGCCATGTGCCGCGCAGCGTCGAGACCGTCTGGATGGCGACACGGCGCGAGGTCGAACAGTATCAGAACCTTCTGCCGCGCCCGCCCGATGCGACCGACCTGCGCTCGACCACGCGCGAGCGCGACACGAACGACCCCCGGCGCATGATCTGATCCGACGATCTCTGGACCGTGGCCAGGCGTAATTTACAACCAAAAGAAGAATATTCGCCACCGTAACGCCGCAAATCAGACGAATTACCGCCCGAGATCCTGTGCACAATCCGATTCAAACAAGAAACAATGAGGCAGCACATGTTTGAACTTCTGATGGCGACAGCGGTCTGTGGTCTGGGTCTGCGGACGATTCAGGGCGTGTTCGTGACGGTCGGTGGTCGCCCGTCACTTCCCCGGGTTGATCTTGGCTCTGTCAGGGTCTGGATCCTGCTCTGTCTGGCCGCGATCCTGATCTTCAAACTCAAATACGGATCGGCCCTCGTCCTGGCGCTGATGCTGCATGAGCTGGGCCATGTCGCGGCACATCGCATCCTTGGGCATGAGGATGCCAGATTTCGGCTGGCCCCCTTGTTCGCGCCAACCGCGATCTCCAAGACCCCGACGCGCAGTCAGGCGCAGGAGTTCTTCGTCTCGATCATGGGAGCCGGTTTCAGTCTGGTGCCCATGGTGGCGACCCTTGTCGCGGCAAGCGCATTGAAGGAAGCGGCTCCGACCCTATCGGATCTTCTTTACGCGCTGGGATCGACCATCGCCGCGTTGAACTTCGTCAATCTTCTGCCGCTTCTGCCTCTGGATGGGGGGCGCTGCCTGCGTCAGATCCTGCTGACCCTGTGCCCGGTCACCGGCGTCTATATCCTACTGGCCCTGTCCGCCGGGGCGGCGGCGCTGTCCTTTGTCCATGAATCCCTGTCGCTGATCGTGATCGTCTGCCTGGGTGGGCTGATCTTCTTCCGGCCGCAAGAGGATGAGCAGCCCAAGACCCCGATGTCGACGCAGACCGCATCTCTGGCCTTGGCGACCTATCTGTTCACGCTCGCCGCCCATGGCGTCGCCGGATGGTGGTTGATCCGCTGGTATTTCTGGTAATTGGGTTCAGCCGCAATGGAATAATTGAATATCCAAGATCAATACTATCCTAAAGTATAAGTGATATAATCAGCACAAGAAATAGCGTCTGATTTTGGGATATATTTACACAACGTCACCGCGCCAGTTATCGTCCTCTCCAAATGAGCAGAAAGTTGTGCCGAAAATGCGAGCCACTGTCTTTATAGTTTCCCTGATCGCCCTTGCTGCATGCACCGAAGGCGGTATCGGAGATTTCTCGTCCTTCGGGGATAATGCCGCGACAATTGCGGACACGTCCAACGTTGAATACTATCCCGATGATCAGTTGATCGTCGCCGCAAAAGTGCAATTCAGTGCCAAGAATTATGGCAAGGCAAGCACCCTGTTCAAGCGCGCCATCGACGTGGCGCCGAACGATCCGCAGGCCTTGCTGGGATATGCGGCATCCTCGGATATGCTGCGGCGTTTTGATCAGGCGGACATGGCCTATCGCAAGTTGCAGCCCATCATCGGCAACCGGGTCGAGTTTCACAACAACTATGGCTATTCGCAGTTGTTGCGCGGCAACCTTCAGGTCGCGCGGCGGCATTTCCTGATCGCCTATGAGCAGGACCCGAGCAATGCCTATGCGGCGAACAACCTCGAATTGCTGCGCAACTCGTCCAACTATCAGCGCCGGGCACGGGGCGATCTGCGCGGGCTCTAAGGGCATGCGCCACATTCTGCGCGTGCTGCCTCGGGGCGACAGGGGGGCGGCGTGATGGCTGTGGCCGAAAGCCTCACTCTCTGGTTGTGTCTTGGGTTCCTTGCGGTGATCGCGTGGCGTGATTTCCTGACCTATCGCATCAGTAACCGGGATGTTCTGATCTTCCTCGCCCTTGTGATCCTGCTGCTGCTGCTGCGCTGGATGCAGGGACTGGAGGCGGACATCCCCGCCGATCTTCTGGCCGGGACCCTGTTGTTCGCCCTGGGTTTCGTGATGTGGCTTGCCGGCGCGATGGGGGCAGGGGACGTCAAGCTCTACTTTCCGCTCGGGGTTCTGGTGGGATGGGCGCTTTTGCCGATCTATGTCGTCTTTCTGCTGCTGGCCTCGGTTCTCATGCTGGGGGCGGTGTGGTGGGGCCGGCGGTTTCCCAGGGAACAGGGTCGGGTCCGGGCCAGACTGACCGAGATCGCCCTGGCCGGAAAAGTGCCCTATGGCGTGCCGATGGCGCTGGCCGCCATCCTGACGGTGCTGCCGCGGGCGTTGTCCTTATAACCTTTTGGTTTGTTTACAGCTTAGCCGCGGTTCGGCATAGTCGAGCGTGAAAACGGTGGGGCACTGTTTCGATGTTTTCCGGCACATTCTGTCAGGCACAGGATCAGCGGCCGGCGTTTCCCGTATGAATTGGCACCCGCACAGACATATTTTGACACTGGTCCGAAAGGATTGACGCGATGCGTTTCTTCAAATCCGACAGCGGCTATGCGCTGGTCCTGACATTGCTGTTCATGCCGGTCTTCATCGGCATGTCACTGCTGGTGATCGACATAAGCCGGGGCAACAACGCCCATTCCGACCTTCAGGCCGCCGCGGATGCGCTGGCGCTCGCGGGAGCACGGGAACTGGATGGCGGGGTGGACTCGATCGACCGGGCGCTGGATGCGATGAGCAATGTCAGCAACACGGTCAGTTTTCTGGGCCGCACCGACGAGGCGGCCGCGACCGCGCTGACTTTCGAGATCGACGGTCTGGACAGCCCCTTCACCGTGGTGTTCCTGTCGGACCTGCCCGAGAATGACGACACACCATTGACCCAGGCCTATCTGGACGCCAACGCCGTCACGAATGAGGAGGACTCGGATCAGGGCGCGGCGCGCTTCGTCTATGTCCGCGCGCAGTCGCGTGACCTGAGCCCATTCTTTGGCCTGTTCTTTGAAGGCGTGAACAACGTGACAGACGTGCCCGTGGCCGCACAGGCCGTAGCAACCTTCAGCACGGCGGCGTGTAATGTGACTCCCTTGTTCATCTGCAATCCGTTTGAAGAAGACAACATTGATTTTGGCACGGCGTTCGAACGAGGCGACCTGCACGGAAGGCTCATCAGGCTGCACCCAAGGGGACAAGACACGGCGTCTCCCGGTAACTTCGGATTTTTGCAAGTCATTGGCGCGAATGACAACACAACCGCCAGTGCGAATGCGATACGTAGTGTGTTCGCGGGGGAAACAAACCCAACGTGCTATGACAGTCGACGCGTCAATACAAAACCCGGCGGTGCGACCTCCATCTCGCAGGGGTTCAACGTTCGCTTTGATATTTACGAAGGCACGTTCAGCAACAACAATCAGATTCGGAGATATCCTCCCGCAACAAATGTCCGAAAAGGGTATGTAGTCGACCCCTCGCCGGGTAGCGGTAACCTGAACTATTGTTCTGCAAGGCGCGTGGACACCGACGAACTTGATTGGGCACTTCCTTTCCCGGACAACGTTGTCATGGACCCTCCAAGTGAGGGCGCTGCGGGGGCGTTTGTGGGTTCAACCGAAGTATGGGACATTAACGAGTATTGGCGTGTCAATCACACGCAATCTAGCCTGCCCCTCGACCTCGTGAGTTCCTTCTCTGGGCGGCAACCGTCGCGTTATGATGTGTATATGTATGAAATAGCCCAGGGTGCGGGGGTCGGTGGCATTCAAGATCTGTCTTGGGGGGACAACAACCCCAACCTGCCGACAGCTTCGACGACTGGCTCCCGGGAGTCTGGGGTGCCCATGTGCTACAATAGCGTAGGTGCGGGCAATCCCAACAATCCAGTGACCCCGATCGAGATCACACAAGACAGACGCGTGATGTTTGCCGCGATCTTGGATTGCGACGAGTATCTTGGACCCGGTTCAAATCCGAACGGTATCCCGGTGAATACCTTCGCAAGTATCTTCCTGGTCAATCCAATGGAAGGTGGTGGCAGCGGAACAATTGATGTCGAGATAATCGACATCACCGGCGCCAGCGGCAACGGCACGCTGGACACGTTCGTGCGCGACGAGGCGAACCTCGTGCGGTGAAACCTGAAGAAACGGCTGTTTTTCAACAGGGGGTGAAGTGAAAGCTTCACCCCCTGATTGTATTTATCTTACGCCTTGCAGATTCGCGCTGCCGTTTTTGCCGCGTTATTTCCGAATCATTGCCTCTCGACTGGCCGGATATGGCAATAAAATGGCATATACTTTCGGATAATGCGGGTGAAATAGACTATACCTTGGGATAGTTGACGTTTTCGAAACTGTGAACAATCCTGCTAAAACGTCACAAATGATCATCCAGTGGGGTATGAAATCAACCAGAGCTTGCCACAAGCGGCCCGAACGGGACAAGAATGGGGCATAAGCAAGGCAAGCACGACGCCGAAGCTGGTTGAGAGTGACGCGAGTATGGCAAAAATCGGGCAGCGGCGGGGGCCAGCGCCTTTACACACAAGCACTTGAACCTGAATGGAGAATTAAAATGATCATCAAAGCAATCACCATGCTGCAGACGTTCCGCAAGGAAGAGGACGGTCTGGCACTGACGGAATATCTGGTCCTGCTGGGCCTGCTGACTGGTGCAGTGGTCCTCGCAGTCATTGGCTTGGGAGAGAGCATCGAAGCCACATTCGAAGCATGGGCGACTTGGATCACGACCAACATCACTGCCCCGGACGACATCCCTTAAATCCATCTACTGTCACCCTTTGACAACGCCTAACCTGCAATAAAACGCATTCCCCGGTTTATATTTTGTAAATCGGGGAATGGTATTTAAACTGGTCACCAATTTGGCTCATTTCAGGGTCATGTTTAATTGGTTTCCGGTTTACCCACCCGGCACTTTCCGCTCTACGACATCACATCAAGAATGGTTGGCGCGGAATAGGACCGGACAGGCAGAACGATAGGACCATTTCCCATGCGGGCATCCACCTTTCTGAGTATCGCCATTGCATTGATGCTGGCCGTGGCTGCGGTCTTTGGCACACAATCCTACCTGGAAACCCAGCGCCAGCAGATCGAACAGGCCTCCCGCATTGATCGCGGTGAGCCGGTGAACACAATCGTCGTCGCCAAGAACCCTCTGCGCTTTGGGGAACGTTTGACGGCGGACAAGCTGGAACTGATCCCCTGGGCCAGCGAGACGCTGCCGACCGGGGCGTTCACCACGATCGACCAGCTGGCTGGCGAGACTGATGATACCGCGCGCTTCGTGCTGTCCTCGATGGAGCGGGGCGAACCCGTCCTGACCGCCAAGATCACCAATCCCGGACAGCGCGCCAAACTGTCCACCGCCATCTCTCCGGGGATGAAGGCCGTCTCCATCGCGGTGAACGATGTGCTGGGCGTGGCCGGTTTCGTGCTGCCCGGCGACCGCGTGGACGTGATGTTGACCCGCACCGATGGAAATGACCGCAGTCAGGCTTTCGTCGATGTCCTGCTGCAAGGCGTGCGCGTGGTCGCCATCGACCAGACCGCCGACGACACCCGCGACCAGCCCAGCGTCGTGCGGACCGTGACATTCGAAGTGACGACCGAAGAGGCGCAGAAACTGACCCTTGGCGCGACCATCGGGACGCTGTCCCTTGCGCTGCGGAATGTCGTGGGCGCCGAGGTTGAAGAACCCAGCCGCATGACCGTGAGCGAGTTGAGCATCACCTCTGCTTCGGCGGCGCTGGCGGCCCAGCAGGCCGAAGCCGAGCGTCTGGCGCAGGAGCAGCAGACCTCGCAACAGACCGACCGTCTGGCCGCGCTGGAAGAGATGATCCGCAACATGGGGACGGATGTGACCGGGCGCCTGGCCTCGGTCGAAGAGAACCTGACCACCGTGCGCGCGTCAGAGCCGCAGGTGGTCGAAAAGGAAGTGATCGTGGAGCGTGTGGTCGAAGTGCCGCAAGCGGCCCCGTCCTTCGTCACCATCGGCGTGGCCCGCAACGGGCAGCGCCAGGAATACACAGTCGAAACACTCAAGCCCGCGGAAGAATGATGGCCGCGGGTTTTCATCATAGAGGCATCAAGAGCGTCACAAGGCGCCGCAACATCGGAGCGGGACATACATGAAGAGCATTTTGAGCATCGTCAGACCGATAGGACAAAGAACCCGACATGCGACCATGCAGGCGCTGTCGGCTCTTGTCGTCTGTCTGGGACTTGCAACCCTGCCAGCCGCGCTTCACGCGCAGGAGCGGATGGTGGCCCTGGGCGGCGACAGCGTGATCGAACCGATCATGATGAAACCGGGCTTCACCCTGACAGTGCGAACGGACCGCGCTTTCAGCGATATCGTCGTGGGCAATTCGGCCGTCGCGGATGTGTTTCCGCTGACCGATACGTCCGTCTATGTGCAGGCGAACAACACCGGGGCGACGAACGTGTCGTTCTTCGGGCCCAACAAGGCCCTGCTGGGTGTGATGATCCTGAACGTGCGGGTGGATTTCAACGATCTGCAACAGGCCATCAACCGCGCGGTGCCCAATGCCGATGTGTCGGTTGCCAATATCAATGGCCGCGTGCGCGTCTCTGGCGAGGTGCGCGACGGCCCCTCTCTGGCGCGCGTGCTGGAACTGGCCGAGCAATTCAGCGACCAGCCGGTTCTGAACGCGGTGCGCGTGACCGATCCGCAGCAGGTGCAGCTTGATGTGCGTATCCTCGAGGTCAGCCGCACAGCCGGCCGCGAATTGGGGGTCGAGCTGTCCAGCAACCGGACGAATACCGGTATCGCCAGCACCAGCGTTCCCTTCGGCAGTTTCGTCGGCAACCTGCTGGCGGGGGCCGGTGCGGATATCGACATCGTGATCAACGCGCTGGAAACCAAGGGGCTCGCCCGCCGTCTGGCCAACCCGACGCTCGTGACCTCGAACGGGGTCGAGGCGAATTTCGTCGTGGGTGGCGAAGTGCCGATCCAGACCACGGCCCTGAACGCGGACGGTGTGCCGATCGGGACAGGTACGGATTACCGCGAATATGGCGTGCGGTTGAACTTCCGTCCGACAGTGCTGGACAATGCGCTGATCAGCCTCGAAATCCGGCCTGAAGTCAGCGATATCGACACATCGGTGACGGTGAACGGCCAACCCTCGTTCATCTCGCGCAAGGCCGACACGACGGTCACGCTGCGTGACGGTCAGAGCTTTGCCATCGCGGGCCTGCTGCAAGTGGATAACGAACGCAACGTGCAACAGGTGCCGTGGATCGGACAGATCCCGGTTCTGGGCACGCTGTTCCGCTCCACCGCCTTCCAGAAACAGGAAACCGATCTGGTGATCCTTGTGACCCCGCGTCTGGTGCGCCCAAGCTCGCAGAACGAGCCGCTGGTCTCGCCGCTGGATGGCGCGCGCTCCTCGAATGACGTGGAGCTGTTCCTGCTGGGGATGCTTGAAGTCAACAAGGACATGATCCGGTCCTTTGTCGATGGCACCGGCGTCGTCGGTCCCTATGGCCACATGATTGATCTGGAGTTTGACGATGCGCTTGTCGAGAAAAAATAAGCTGTTGGCCTGTGCCATTCTGGCCAGCAGCCTGTCCGGCTGCGCCGATTACATGAACCACCGCGATTCTGTGACCTTGGGGGCGGGCAACGCACCCGAGGCCAACACCGCCATTCATACGATCAACCCGTTTCCACCCGGTGCCTCGAACACGACGATCGTCGTAAGGAATTGAGCCGGTGGCAGGGCTGTCCCTCGGGATGACCCTGCCGAACAGACCCGGAAACGGTTGACAGGGGAATGTCATGGCTGCCGGCGCATTGTCAGCGGCACTGATGGATTTGAGGTTTGCGATTGCCGATGCGACAGGGGAAGATCAGTGGGTTTTGGCGCTGGGGACGCAGCTTTGTTGCGGGCACCCAAGGCGCGCTGCTGACCGAGACGCTGATCGTCGTGCCGGTCGTCACGATCTTCGCGGTGGGCATCCTGGAATTCGGCAATGTGTTCTGGCAGCGCCATCAGGTGCAGGTCGGTGTGCGTGATGCCGCGCGGTACTGGTCACGCTGCCGGGGTGTCGCGCCCTTTGACACCTGCAGTCAGGCCATCGCCCGCAATCTTGCCTTCTACGGCAACCCCGCCGGGACTGGCGCGCCGCGGGTCGTGGGATGGACCGATGCGGCGGGGTTGGAGATCGAACCGGCGCTGCCCCCCAGCAGTCCGGACAGGGACGATCTTGTGACGGTGACGGGCACCCATACCTATACCGGATCGCCCTTGATGCGGCTGTTGCAGATCGAGGCGTTCGACTTCAGTTACACCCATCAGCAGAGGTATATCGGATGGTAAGGCGCGCGATCTCCTTTCGCCGCAACGAGGATGGCGCGACACTTGTCGAAGGCTTGATTGTCTTTCCCATCATCCTTCTGACCTTCGCGACCTTCGTCGAGTTCGGTGTGGCCATGGTGCAATGGAACCAGACGGTCAAGGCGATGCAATACGGGGCCCGGATGCTGGCCGTATCCGACCCGCTGGCCGTCGATCTGGCCAGCCATTTCGAGTCGGATTATCCGGCGACCGAGGGGGGGCCGGTTCTGGGCACCATCGCGCCGGTCGTGTGCACGTCGGACGGATGCACGCAGGGGCTTGACCTCAACGAGGCGGGTCTGAACCGTGTTGTCCTTGGCAGCGACGGCATCTGTGATCCCTCGGCTGAGGGCACACGGCTTGGCATGTGCGACCTGAACGGCCTGATCACGACGGACAATGTGCAGGTGACCTATTACCGTTCGGGCCTCGGCTATGTGGGGCGCCCCTCCGGACCCGTGGTGTCGATCACGATCGAGTCGCGCAATCTCAACTTCGATTTCTTTTTCCTTGGCGCGCTTCTGGGGCTCGAGAACATCACGATTCCGGCCCATCCCGTGACCATCACCAGCGAAGATCTGTCGGACACGATATGAATATGATTGAAAACGATATCCTCCCGATGCGTACCAAGATGCGCAAGAACATGGTTCTGGTCCTTGATACGGGCCAGCCGGAATTCGCCGCCATCTCGGATCATCTTGAGATGATGTCCCACTTTCAACGCGAAGTGACCACCTTCGAAGAGATGATGCGCGCGCCGGGGGCCTTTGTGCCCGATATCGTCGTGGTCGATATCGCCACGGTCAGCGCGTCCGAGCTTGAAATGCTCTCTTCGATCCGCGGGCACTATGGAGACGTGCCCATCGTGGTCGTGTCCGAGGCGCTGGATGACGCGCAGGTGCGCAAGCTGCTCAAGCTGAAGGTCCATGACTGGCTGCGCAAACCTGTGGTGTTCGGGGAATTCCTGAACTCGATCCAGAGCGGGATCCGCACCTCGAAACAATCCAGCACGCGGGTCCATGCGGTAATCTCGGCCGTGGGCGGCGCGGGTGCGACGACGGTGGCCGTGGCGATGTCAGAGATTCTGGCCCGCAAGATCGGAAAGGACAAGTCGAACGGATCGGTCGCCCTGTTCGATCTGGATTTCTCGACCGGGTCCTGTGGCTATCTTCTGAACCTGACATCCGGCTTCAATCTGGACAGCGTGATCTCGAACCCCAGCCGGATCGACAGCGAGTTCGTGAACCTGCTGCAGCAAAAGCATGAACACGGCATGATCGTCTATTCCTTCAAGCGCCGTGAGGTGGTGACAAGCCTGAACTGCTATGAACTGGTGCTGCGGATGCTGGACGTGGTGACGGTCCAGCACGCGCATACGGTTCTGGATATCCCCTATTACGAGACGGATTGGCGGCAGGATGTCCTGTCAGGCGTCAACACCGTCACGATCGTATGCGAGATGAACCTGCCCTCGATCAAGCACACGATGGACCTGCTGGAGACCATCCGCGAATTGCCCGGCGGCAAGAAGCCGGTGACCGTCCTGATCAACAAGCGCAAGCGCAGCCTGTTCGGCGGCGACCGCATCAACAAGGCCAAGCTGAAACAGTTGTTCGGCGATACGCCCTTCGACTATCTGCCCGACGAATATGACCTCATGGCCGAGGCTATGGATCGCGGGGTCACCCTCAGCGATGTGAATGCCTCGTCCAAGTTTCTGAAGGCCGTGACGAAATACGTCAACGGATCGCTTCTGGCCGAAAAGGCGGTGACCGCATGACCGATCATCCGACCCGCCGTCTTGTCCTGTCCGGTCTGGCCCTGCTGGCCATGACCCCCGGTGCCGCTTTGGCCGAACTGAAGCGCGTGCCGCGCGATCATGGTCCGACCTCGCGCCAGATCGTCCGCTTCGAAAGCAATGAAAAGCCCGGAACCATCATCATCTCGAATGCCGAGCGCAGCCTGCATGTCGTCATGGGGAACAATCAGGCGGCCCGCTACGATATCAGCGTCGGCCGTGATGGTTTCGTCTGGACCGGAACCACGACCGTCGGGCGCAAGGCGCAATGGCCAGACTGGCGCCCGCCCGCCGAAATGCGGCAGCGTGATCCGTCATTGCCGACCTTCGTGCCCGCCGGCCCCTACAACCCGCTCGGGGCGCGGGCGATCTATCTCTACAACGGCGGGCGCGACACGCTCTATCGCATCCATGGCACCAACAGTGCCGAGACCGTGGGTGGGTTCGAGACGTCGGGGTGTTTCCGTCTGACCAATGCAGATGTGATCGAACTGTTCGACAAGGTCGCGGTTGGCACGAAAGTCATCGTGAAATGACCAGTAACCCGAGGAGGTGAGACGGTGGTAGGACGGTTCTTCAGAAAACCCGCAGGCGACGAACCCGCGACCGAGCTTGAACGGCGCATCGCCGTGCATCCCGAGGTTCTGGCGGGTGAGGGCAGCCCCGTTCCGACAGCCGCGCCCGCGCCAAAAACGCCCGCCGCAGCCTCGGGCATGCCGGATCTGGTGGCCGAACGGGTGAACCTGCATCGCTTCCTGCTGGACAAGATCAACCTCGCGGTTCTGGACCAGATGGAGGCCGAGCAACTGCACAACGAATTGCGCCCCTTGGTGCGCGATTACGTCAAGGCGCAGAACCTGCCGCTGAATGCCAAGGAACTGGACAGTCTCATTTCCGATCTGGGCGACGAGATGCTGGGCCTTGGTCCCATAGAGCCGCTGCTGAAGGATGACAGCATATCCGATATCCTGATCGTCGGGCCGAAAACCGTCTATATCGAACGCGCAGGTCGCTTGAAGCGCACCGATGTGCGGTTCAAGGACGAGCAGCATCTGCTCCGCATCATCAACAAGATCGTGGCCTCGGTCGGTCGGCGCGTGGATGAATCCTCGCCGCTTGTGGATGCGCGTCTGGCCGACGGGTCGCGCGTGAACGCCGCGATCCGCCCCGTGGCGGTGGATGGCCCGCAGGTGTCGATCCGGAAATTCTCGAAACGTCCGTTCCAGCTGGAAACGCTGGTGCAGAACGGTGCGCTTCCTGCGGGCATGGCCAAATTGCTGGCGGCGGCGGTCGAGGGCAAGGTGTCCATGATCGTCTCGGGCGGCACCGGTTCGGGTAAAACCACGATGCTGAACGCCCTGTCGGCCTTCATCCCGCATGAGGAACGTCTTGTCACGATCGAGGATGCGGCAGAACTTCAGCTCCAGCAGCCCCATGTGGTGCGTTTGGAGACCCGACCGCCAACGATGGATGGCCGCAACGAGATCCTCCAGCGCGACCTTGTGAAAAACGCCCTGCGGATGCGCCCCGACCGCATCATCATCGGCGAGGTGCGCGGCGGCGAGGCGTTCGACATGCTTCAGGCCATGAACACGGGCCATGAGGGCTCCATGTCGACGATCCACGCCAACAATCCGCGCGATGCGCTCAGCCGTCTGGAACAGATGGTCGGCATGGCCGGGATGCCCATGTCACAGATGAGCATCCGCTCGCAGATCGCTTCGGCGATCCAGGTGATCCTGCAACTGTCGCGGATGCGCGATGGCACCCGCCGCGTGACAGCCATTTCCGAATTGACCGGAATGGAGGGGGATGTGGTCCAGATTCAGGATATCATCAAATACCATCGCACAGGTGTGGACGAGGATGGCCGCGTCATCGGCGAATTCCGCTCGACCGGCATCCGCCCGCGTTTCCTCAGCGAGATCAGCACGATCGGGCTGAAGGTCGACATGAGCATCTTCGATCCGACAACACGGCATTGACGGGGTCCCATGTCCATTATCGTCATCTATGGTTTCATCTTCGGCGCGGTCCTGCTGCTGACCGAAGCAATGCTCCGGCGCCTGTTCGGCGCACGCAGCGCCAATCGCGAGGTCAATGAGCGGCTGGAACGGCTGAAAGCCGGTTCGGATCAGCTCAGCACCTATAAAAGCCTGCTCAGCGACCGTGGCGTGGGACGCTCCGGCCTCTTGTCGCTGGGCTGGCTGTCGCAGCTTTATCGCCAGTCGGGACTGATGCTGTCGCTGCCGCGCCGGGTGCTCTACACGCTGGTCATCCTGCTGGGCGCATGGATCGGGGCCGCATGGCTGACAAATGACCTGCTGATCCAGATCATTCTGGCCTTGACCATCGGCCCCTCTGTTATTCTGGCCTTGGTGATCCGTGTCCGCGCGCGGCGCATCGCGAAATTCGTGGCGCAGCTTCCCGATGCGCTGGACATCATCGTCCGCAGCATGAACTCGGGCCATCCCCTGACCACGGCCATTGCCCTTGTGGGGCGTGAAATGCCCGATCCCATCGGCAGCGAATTCGGCATTCTCAGCGATCAGCTGACCTTCGGCTCGGAACTGGATGACGCGATGCTCCGCATGGTCGACCGGGTCGGCGCGGACGAGTTGAACCTGCTGGCCGTGACCGTCAGCGTGCAGCGCAGCACCGGGGGCAACCTGTCCGAGATCCTGGAAAACCTGTCCGGCATGATCCGCGACCGGGCGATGCTGCGCAACAAGATCCGCGCCATTTCCGCCGAAGGCCGGATCACGGCGATCATCATGGCCGCCTTTCCGTTCCTGCTCTATCTGATGATCTCGACGCTGGTGCCGACCTATTTCGATCCGGTCTGGGAAAGCGGTTATGGAACGACAGTCGTCGTGTCGATCCTTGTGCTGATGAGCTTTGGCCTTCTGATCCTTTACAAGCTGGTGAAATTTGACTTCTGACCCAAAGGAAGCGGCAGCACGCCATGAATGATACCCTTATCCTCGTTGCGGTCTTCGTCGCCGTCCTGCTGCTGATCTTCTCGATCGCCACAGCGCTGACCCGCAGCCGCGACATCCGGCGCAATATCGACTCTGTCTCCGCCGAGCAGCAGGTCCGCGATGCCCGCGCCGAAGAGGTCTTTGCCTCCGAGAATGACGACATCAAGCATTATTACGAGGTGATGCGGCGCAATGATCCCGAAGGGCTCGAGATGCGCCTGATCCGGTCGGGCTATTTCTCGCGCGATGCCAAGCGCACCTTCGTGCTGATCCGCCTGACCGCCACGGTAGCCGCCTTTGTGCTGGTCTGGTATCTGCTTGTGAACCTTGTCGGCGCCCTGTCCTCCGCGATGGCGCTGATCATGGCGGGTATCGCCGGTGGTATCGTGTTCATCCTTGCCAATGCGGTGCTGGACCGGAAGGCCAAAAGCAACGAGATCAATTATCGCAGGCTCTTTCCCGACTTTCTGGATCTTCTGGTGGTCTGCGTCGATTCCGGCATGAGCATCGAGGCCGCGATTGACCGTGTCGCGCATGAGTTTCTGGCGACCAAACCCAGCTTCGGCCAACATCTTGCGATCATTTCTCTGGAAGTGCGGGCCGGCCGCCCGATGCACGAAGCACTGACCAACTTTGCGGACCGCATTCACCTTGACGAAGCGCGCACCCTGTCCGTGCTGTTCCGTCAATCGCTGGAACTGGGATCAAGCGTCATCAAGACCCTGCGCGTCTTCAGCAAGGAAATGCGCCAGAAACGCCTCCTGATGGCCGAGGAAAAGGCGAATGCCTTGCCCGTGAAGATGCTGTTCCCGATGGCGGGCTTCCTGTTTCCCGTCAACCTGATCATCGTGCTGGTCCCGATCATGATGCAGATCATCGAACTCTTCGCAACGATGTCCCCCGGCGGCATGTGACCTTTGCGCGCGCCTGTACCTTGCGCGCCGGCGCGGGGATGGCGGCATAGCGTCGGTTGTGTCATCATGCCTCGGACACGGCAGCCATCACGATCCATTCTGCCGGACCTGATGCCATATTTCTGTCAGATGCGATGACTAGGCTCAAGGTGATCACGAAGCTCCAACAAGGGAGATTCCAGCAGGCGGATGCGAGCCCAGCGTTTCCTGAGCAGCGAGAAACCCGTTCTGATCGCCGTGATCGGACTGTGCCTGATGATAGCAGTGTTGCTTGACCGGATTGACCGCAACAGGCTTGATTATGCGGCGCGCGAGCAGGCAGGGCGCATCGGTGTCGAGGTCTTGCAGACGGTCACGACGCAACTCAACAACATGGCCATCGGCCTTGGTCGGCTGGTCACTGCGGCGGAAATGCTACCCGACCTCAACCCGGCTGCGTTCGAGACGATAGCCGCGCGTCTGGTGCGGGATCTGGAAGCAACCGGCACCTTGGTGGATCATGACCGATCACCTGTGCTGAGCATTTCGGTCGCGCCGGATCTGATCGTGGAACATGTCTACCCGTCAGAGGGGAACCGGGCCTTTCTTGGCATGGACTATCGTCAACTGCCCGGACAGATTGAGGATGTCGAAGCGGTTCTGGGCACGACGACACCGCTCGTGTCACGCCCCTTTCTGGCGGTGCAGGGACAAAGAGCGATTGCCGTGCGACAACGGATCACCGGGCCTGATGGTCGTGTTCTGGGGATCGCCTCGGTCGCCATTGATCTTGATCTGCTGTCGGAACAGCTTGCACGCCAGACCGCGCAAGGATCAGACCACCGTGTCGGTTTCTTTGTGGACGGGTTCGGCGGGCTGGGCGATCAGGATGTGTTTCGGCTTGATCCCTATATCCTTGATCTTCATACCCGGAACATGGCGTGGACCATCGCCGTTCTGCCACAGGACGGATGGCCGACCTTGCCCTTGCTGACGCCGACGCGCGTCATCGTCCCGCTCGTCACTCTGGTGTTGCTCTGGCTCGTTCGTGCCAATCACCAACGCAACCTGCGACAACGCAAGAAAGAACGACGTCTGGAAAAGGGCATTGACGCGCTCTCCGCCGGTTTTGTCATCTTCGATGAGAACGACCAGCTGATCCATTGGAACGAAACCTACAGGGATCTTTTCGGCTATGGGACGATCCTGCGAAAAGGGATAACCCTGCAAGAGCTGCTGAAATCCGGCTTGCGACAGGGGATCTTCAAGGTCGATCAGACGTCCGAAGAGGCATGGATCGCCCTCAACGTGGACAACCATCGGCGCGCGGGCGGTTCGGTTGATGTCGAAATGGCTGATGGTCGCTGGATCAAGGTCCTGTCTCGTCGGACCGAGGATGGCGATCTGGTGGGTGTGCGTTTCGACATTACCGACCTCAAGCGCGCCCAGTTCGAGGCCGAACGACTAAGCCGCGCGAAGTCCGAGATGATCAGCGTCATGAGCCATGAACTCAGGACACCACTGACCACAATTCTGGGGTTCGGCCGATTGCTGGCGTTGAAGCCGCCGCAGGTGGGTGACAAGGCACAGGATGCCTTCACCAAGGATGCGATAGACCGCATCGTCGCTGCCGGTGAAAATCTGCTGCGGTTGATCAATGAGATGCTGGATTACGTCAACCTCGGTGCGGCGGCACCCGTCGCGGCGCAGGACTCATGCAATCTGCGCGATGTGATCGGGCAGACCGCCTCCAGGCTCGAGACTGCCGCCGCGCAACGGGGCGTCAGTCTTCAGGTCTCGTCTCCCGATGTGGCTGTGCGTGCCGATCCCGCGCGTGTGGCGCAGATTGTCGAGAACCTCGTGTCGAACGCGGTCAAGTTCACATCGACCGGAGGGACGGTGCGTGTCTCGGCCCGGACCGAAGAGGAATTCGCCTTTGTCACCATCGCAGATGATGGACCGGGTATTCCGCAAGACAAACAGAAAGCCATCTTCGAAGAGTTCTCTCAACTGGCGCCGTCCGGACAGCGCCGCGAAGGTGGGATCGGGCTTGGGCTTGCGCGGACGAAACGTCTGGTCGAACTGCAAGGTGGAAAGATTGCCGTCAAAAGTGCTCCCGGCGAGGGCAGCACCTTCACATTCAGCCTGCCGCTTCCGTCCTTGCAACTGGTCTGAACAGACAGAATCCTCACCTGTTGAACCCGGCCCCCGCATGGCAGGCAGGGACGACCAGAGAGCGGTCGCCCTCCAGATCATCAAGGATCGGGCAATCCGGACGGTCATCGCCGGAACAGCCGCGCGCCAGATGATCCAGCGTGGCGACCATGCTTTCCATCTCGGCGATGCGGCGGCGCAGACCGGCAATCTGGTCCTCGGCCAGTCGTTTCACATCGGCGCTGTGGCGGCTGCGGTCCCGCCATAGCGCCAGAAGCTCGGATATCGCCTCGACCTGAAAGCCCAAATCGCGGGCGCGGCGGATGAAGCGCAGCATCTGCACATCCGTCTGCGTATAGACGCGATAGCCCGCACCCGTGCGACCCGCCGGGGGGATCAGCCCGATCTGTTCGTAATAGCGGATCATCTTGGCCGATACGCCCGAAGCCTTGGCGGCATCCCCGATATTCATACGGTCTCTCCGTCGATGGCGGTGGGTTGGAAACGGCGCAGGCGCAAGGCATTGCCCAGCACGAAAACGCTGGACATGGTCATAGCACCCGCCGCGAAGATCGGCGACAGCAGAATGCCGAAGGCCGGGTAAAGCGCCCCCGCCGCCACCGGGATCAGCGCCGCGTTATAGACGAAGGCCCAGAACAGGTTCTGCCGGATATTGCCCATCGTCGCGCGGCTCAAACCGATGGCCTCGGGCACGCCGGTCAGACGGCCCGAGATCAGCACCACATCCGCCGCCTCGATGGCGATATCGGTGCCCGTGCCGATGGCGATGCCCACATCCGCCTCGGCCAGTGCGGGCGCGTCATTGATCCCGTCGCCCACAAAGGCCAAGGCCCCGTGCTCTGCCCGCAGGGTCTTGATCGCATCGACCTTGCCACCCGGCAGCACCTCGGCCACCACCACGTCGATGCCCAGCTGCCGGGCAATCGCCCGCGCCGTGCCCGCATTGTCGCCGGTGATCATCGCGACCTTCAGCCCCAGATCATGCAGCGCGCGGATCGCGGCGGGGGTGCTTGGCTTGATCGGATCGGCCACGGCCAGAATGGCGGCCAGCTTGCCGTCGATGGCGGCATAGAGCGGGGATTTGCCGTCCTGCCCCATACGCGCGGCGTCCTGCGCGAAAGGGGCGACGTCCAGCCCCAACCGGAGCATATAGCGATCCGCCCCGATCTGAACCGAGCGCCCGTCCACCTTGGCCGATACACCGAACCCGGTGTCCGAGGAGAAATCCGTCATGGCGGGCAAGGTCAGCCCGTCCTCCTGCGCCGCCGTCACGATGGCCTGCGCAATCGGATGCTCAGACCGCGCCTCGACCGCCGCGACCGTCGCCAGAACAGCGCCCCGCGCGAACCCGTCAGCCACGATCAGGTCGGTCAGCGCGGGCTTGCCCGCCGTCAACGTCCCGGTCTTGTCCAGCGCCACGACGCGCACGCCCTGCAGGGCCTGCAACGCCTCGCCCTTGCGGAACAGCACGCCCAGTTCCGCCCCCCGGCCCGTGCCCACCATGATCGAGGTAGGTGTCGCCAGACCCATGGCGCAGGGGCAGGCGATGATCAGCACCGCCACCGCATTGACCAGACCGAAGGTCAGCGCAGGCTCCGGTCCGACCAGCAGCCAGACCGCAAAGGTCAGCAGCGCCAGCCCCATCACCACAGGCACGAACCACAGCGTGATCTTGTCCACCAGCGCCTGAATGGGCAGCTTGCCCCCCTGCGCCGCCTCGACCATGCGGATGATCTGCGCCAGCATCGTGGCCTCGCCCACCGCTGTCGCGCGGAAGGTCAGCGCCCCGGTCTGGTTCACCGTGCCGCCCGTCACCAGCGCCCCTTCCGCCTTGGCGACCGGGGCAGGCTCGCCGGTGATCATGCTTTCATCAATCCAGCTTTGCCCCGAGATGACCTCGCCATCCACGGGCACACGCTCACCGGGGCGCAGATCGACCACATCGCCCGCCTGCACCTCGACAATCGCCACCTCAACCACGGCATCGCCGCGATGCACCCGCGCCATGCGCGGTTGCAGACCGACCAGCCGGCTGATCGCCTGCGAGGTGCGCCCCTTGGCGCGCGCCTCAAGATACCGGCCCAGCAGGATCAGGGTCACGATCACCGCCGCCGCCTCGTAATAGACATTCACCGTATTGGCAGGCAGAACTCCCGGCAGAAAGGTCGCCACCAGCGAATAGAAATAGGCCGCCGTGGTGCCCACCGCGACAAGGCTGTTCATGTCAGGCGCCGCCCGCAGCAGCGCCGGATAGCCCTTGAGGTAGAACCGCCGCCCCGGACCCGCCAGAACCAGCGTCGTCAGCACGAATTGCACCACCCAGCTTGTCTGCATCCCGATGGTGGACATGATGAGATGATGGATCGGCGCGAACAGATGCGATCCCATCTCCAGCGCGAACACCGGCAGGCTCAGCACGGCCGCCACCGTCAGATCGCGGCGCAGCAAGGCCTCCTCGGCCTCCTTGCGCGCGGCCAAAGCATCGTCCTGCGCATCAGAGGCCCCAAGCGGACGCGCATCGTAACCCGCACCCTCGATCGCCGCGACCAGCGCCGCCGGATCGGCCGTGCCCGTCACCGTGGCCCGTTCGGTCGCCAGATTGACCGTGGCCGTCGCGACGCCCGGAACCGCCGCCAGCGCACGTTCCACCCGCGCGACGCAGGAGGCGCAGGTCATCCCTTCGATGCCGATATCCATCGTTTGCGCTGGCACCTCATAGCCGACCTTCTCGATCGCGGCGACAAGTGCGGCCCTGTCCAGAGGGGCGGCGGACACCACCTCGGCCTTCTCCGTGGCAAGGTTGACACTGGCCGAGGATACGCCGGGAACGCCCGCCAGCGCGCGCTCGACCCGGCCCACGCAGGAGGCGCAGGTCATCCCCTCGACGGGGAGCGAAAGGCTGTAATGTCTGGGGGGCGAGAATGATCTGTTCATGGCGACTGTCCTGACGTGTTTGTTTCCTGTCGCAGCTACAGATAATCCTTCCCATCATGGTAAGGTCAAGGCATGAAATTCACAAAGTTCGGCTCTTGACCTTCCAACGCTTGGAAGCCCTATCTCTGCGGCTGGAGATCAATGCAAAGAGGACATCATGCAATTCCACATCGAAACAATGACCTGCGGCGGCTGCGCGCGCGGCGTGACCAAGACGATCCAGTCCGTCGATTCGGCAGCGACCGTGACGATCGACCTGCCAACACAACAAGTTGAAGTGGCGACGACCGCCCCCCGCGATCAGATCGTTCAGGCTTTGACCGAGGCGGGCTTCGCGCCGGCCTGAGTGATGCCCCCAGACCATCGGTCCGCAGGGCACGCTGGTCGCGTTGCTCCCGCCTTCGTCATGACGGGCGGGGGCCGCGCGGTATGACCGCCAGCCGCTCCACTCCGGCGTCAGACCCAGTGCCGTCGCACGGGCCGCTGATCGCGTCTGCAAGACAGGCGCGGATGGCCCGAAACTCACCCCGCCCGGCCCGTCACCCCACCTGCAGGCCGGTCCGCAAGTCACCTGATGAACGCCCGACCTGCCAGCGGGGGGCGATGTTCCGCCTGTCTCACGAAAAAGTAGGCCACTGCGTTTCGTCCGTCATTGACAGATTGCGCCGCGACCGACCATCTAGGGGCATGTCGAGATGGGCGAACATCAGCAAGCTCTGCCAGACGCTGTTCAGCGTGGCGCTGCTCATGGCCTTGATCCTCTATCCGCCGTCCTCTGCCCATGCGCATCACGCGGCCTTTGCGGCGGCGGAGGTTCAGGATATGGATTCCGGGCACCACGCCCATGCCCATCACGACATGGGCGATGCCGATCATATGCGTCACCTCACCGAGGCTGACAGCGGGACATCCTCTGATACGCCCAACTGCTGCCAGGGCATCTGCATGGCCGCCGTCATCGCGCAGCCCCTATCGTCACTTCCCCGGATGCAAAGGGCAGGGCACGAGGCCACATGGCTGTCCAGCCTTTCGCCCTTCGACCCGGTCGCGCACCGACGACCACCCAAACACCTGATCTGATCGCGATCCCGCAGGCGGGATCACCGTTGTGATGCGCGTCCATGCAGGCATGGGCGCCCGATGATCAGGGAATCCAGATGAAATCCTTCTTTCTTGCGGGGGCAGGGGCCCTTGTGCTGGGGGCATGTGCGCCAGCCGTCACACCCTTGCCCCAGACCACCAGCCAGAATGCCGCGACAGATGCCGCGCGCCTTTCACCCGTCACCTACCGCGACCCGTTCGCAGACTACACCGACCGCACCCCGTCCGGACCGCGTGACTGGCGGCAGGTCAATGACGAACAATCGGAGGCCAACTGATGCGCGGCAGAACCCTTCCCGCCATGCTCGGCCTGCCGCTGCTGCTGGCCGCCTGTGCCAGCGCGGTGCCCGACCTCTACACCGCCCCAAATGCCGGATTTGCTGCCGTGTCCGACCAGACATCCGCAGCGATCGGCAAACGCACGGCCTTTGCCCAGACACAGGCCGAGAACGAGGCGATCCAGCGCGAGGTGCGCGCCCTTGTGCAGGGCAAGACCATTTCCGCCGACACGGCGGTGCAGGTCGCGCTTCTGAACAACAAGGGCTTGCAGGCATCCTATGCCGAAATCGGCCTTTCAGCCGCCGCCGCATGGCAAGAGGCCACGCCCGTCAATCCGGTCGTGTCGATCGGCGTGCTGGGGATCGGCGCGGCCGAGCTTGGGGCCTACCGCACGATCGAGGGGATGATCGCGTCCAACCTGCTGGCCGCACAAACCCGTCAACAACGCATGGCGCTGGCGGATGTGAACTTCCGCGCGGCACAGGCGCGGGCCGTCGATGACACGCTGGCGCTGGCCAACCAGACCCGCGCGGCGTGGATCAGGGCTGTCGCGGCCTTTGAAACGGTCAGCTATCTGCAACGGGCCAAGGTCACCTCGGATGCAGGCGCGGAACTGGCGCAACGTCTGGGCGAGACGGGCGCCCTGAACAAGGCGGGACAGGCGCGCGAATTCGCCTTCAACGCGGAACTGGCCGGACAACTGGCGCAAGCCCGTCTGAACGCCAGCCGCGCCAAGGAGGAACTGACCCGGCTCATGGGGCTCTGGGGCGATGACGTGGCCTATTTGGTGCCCGATGCCCTGCCTGCCTTGCCGCGCAGCGTCGGGCCTGTTGCGGGGATCGAGGCGCGGGCACTGAACAACCGCGTCGATCTGCGCGTCGCCAAGCTGGATCTCGAGGCGCAGGCGGCGGCTTTTGGCCTCACCGACCGGACCCGTCTGGTCACCGATCTGGAACTCATCGCCGGGGTCGAGGCCGAGCGCGAGATCGAGGATGGCCGCAGGCGCACCGAGGCCAGCCCGCAGCTTGAACTGGAATTCGCGATCCCGATCTTCGACACCGGCAAGGCGCGCATGCGCAAGGCGGAACTGTCCTATCTGCAATCCGCCAATGTTCTGGCCCAGAAGGCCGTGAACATCCGGTCCGAGGCCCGCGCTGCCGAAGCCGGATACCGCGCCACCCATCGCATCGCGCAGCATTACCGCGATGTTCTGGTCCCGCTCCGCGCCACGGTCGAGGAGGAGGGGCTGCTCTCCTATAACGGGATGATCACCAGCACCTTCGAGTTGATCAGCGCCGCCCGCGACAGGCTGGGCGCCGAGTTGCAGGCCGCCAACGCCAAGCGCGACTTCTATCTGGCCGAGGCCGATCTGACCGCCGCGATCTATGGCGGCGGCTCCGCTGCCTTTTCACCTTCCGCCCCCGCCGCGCTCGCCGCTGCTGGCGATGCCGAACATTGAAAGGATGAACAAGATGTTGAACAGACGTCAATTGCTGGGGGCAGGTGCCGCAGGTGCGGCGCTTGTCTCCTCCCGATCATGGGGACAGACCGCCAATATGGGCCTGCCCGAAGCCGCCATCATGGACAGCGCCGCAACCCAGATAACGCCGCGCCCCACATCGGGGCCGGATTACACGCCCGTGGTCACGCTGAACGGCTGGACCCTGCCGCACCGGATGAACAACGGCGTCAAGGAATTCCACCTTGTCGCCGAACCTGTGGAACGCGAACTGGCCGAAGGCATGGTCGCGCATCTGTGGGGCTATAACGGCCAATCCACCGGCCCCACGATCGAGGCGGTCGAGGGAGACCGCGTCCGCATCTTCGTGACCAACAGGCTGCCCGAACATACAACGATCCACTGGCACGGGCTGATCCTGCCTTCCGGCATGGACGGCGTCGGCGGCCTCAGCCATCCGGCGATCCCGCCGGGCAAGACCTATGTCTACGAGTTCGACCTGATCAAATCCGGCACCTTCATGTATCACCCCCATGCCGACGAGATGGTGCAGATGGCGATGGGCATGATGGGCATGTTCATCGTGCATCCCAAGGACCCGACCTTCCGGCCCGTGGACCGCGATTTCCTGATCATGCTGAACGCCTTCGACATCGACCCCGGCACCTATGTGCCGCGCATCATGACGATGACCGATTTCAACCTCTGGACATGGAACAGCCGGATCTTTCCGGATATCGACCCTCTGGTCGTCAACAAGGGCGACCGCGTCCGCGTGCGCGTGGGCAACCTGACCATGACGAACCATCCGATCCACATGCATGGCTATGACTTCAAGGTGACCTGCACCGATGGCGGCTGGGTGCCCGAAAGTGCGCAATGGCCCGAAGTCTCCATCGACATTCCGGTGGGCGCGATGCGCGCCTACGAGTTCACGGCCGATCACTTGGGCGACTGGGCGATCCATTGCCACAAGTCGCATCACACGATGAACGCGATGGGCCATGACGTGCCCACCTTCATCGGCGTGAACAAAGCCGACCTCACGCGCAAGATCCGCAGCTTCCAGCCCGAATACATGCCGATGGGCACGGCTGGCATGGCGGATATGGGCACGATGGAGATGGAGTTGCCCGACAATACAGTGCCGATGATGACCGGCTGGGGCCCGCATGGCCCGATTGAAATGGGCGGCATGTTCTCGGTCGTGAAGGTGCGCGAAGGGATCGCCCCCGACGATTACAGCGACCCCGGCTGGTATGAAAACCCACCCGGCGAGCAGGCCTATGAATGGACGGGCGAACTGCCCGAATTCAGCCGCGTGAATGACGCGAAAACCCGCCTGACCCCAAGACCCGGCGACAAGGGCTGATTGCCATGCCGTCAGATATCACAGCCAAAAGGACCCCAAAGATGAAAAATTTTCTCCTCGGCACAACCATTGCCCTGACACTCGGCAGCGCCGCGTTTTCTGCCGGCACCCATGTCGGCGGGCATGGCCATGACATGATGGCCATCGGCACCCCCGCCGATGGTGACGCGGATCGCACCATCCAAGTCACGATGCGCGAGACAACGGATGGCGCGATGGTGTTCGAACCTGCCCAACTGGACTTCACCGCGGGCGAAACCGTGCGCATCGTCGTGACCAATGCAGGCGAACTCGACCATGAATTCGTGATGGATTCCCCCGACAAGAACATCGAGCACAAGGCGCTCATGGAGAAATTCCCTGAGATGGAGCATGACGATCCGAACGCCGTGCGCCTTGAACCCGGCGCCACGGGCGAGATCCTCTGGACCTTCGCCAACAAGGGCACCTTCGAATTCGCCTGCCTGATCCCCGGCCATTACGACGCC
>NZ_JARAMP010000031.1:0-29428 GCF_028802875.1 Seohaeicola sp. 4SK31
AACACCGCGCAAGTGTTTGGGTTACAACACACCCGCGGAAGTCTTCGAAGCCAACTTGATGGAAATCCAGAACCGGCTGAGCTAAAAGAACAAATCAGAAATTGCGCTTCAGCGTGAGTTCACACGGATGGCAGGGGGCCCTGCAAGCGGACGCCTACGGCGGATACAATGATCTCTATCGCGCCGACCGTGATGCCGGGCCCGTGACCAGTGCGTTGTGCTGGTCGCATGCGCGCCGGAAGTTTTTCGAGTTGGCCGACATCGCGGGCAACGTCCGCAAGGGCAAACCCGCCCATCAGATCTCGCCGGTCGCGCTGGAAGCGGTAAAACGGATCGACGCCATCTTCGACATCGAGCGCGAGATCAATGGGCTGGATGCCAATGCCCGCCTTGCCGACCGCCAGGGCCTGTCTCGCCCTCTGGTGAACAGCCTCCATGACTGGCTTCTGGCAGAGCGCGCGAAACTCTCCCGACACAACAAGGTGGCCAAGGCGATCAACTACATGTTCGAGAAAGAGGGCCGTTGGCTGGCCTTCACGGCATTCCTGGATGACGGACGCCTCTGCCTGACGAACAATGCGGCCGAACGCGCCCTGCGCGGCGTGGCCTTGGGCCGAAAGTCATGGCTCTTTGCAGGCTCCGAGCGCGGCGGGGAGCGGGCCGCCGCCATGTATAACCCTGATCGTCACCGCCAAAATGAACGACATCGACCCACAGACATGGCTTGCCGATGTCCTCGCCGGGCTGCCCGAAATGCCCGTCTCGCGCATCCATGAACTTCTGCCTTGGAACTGGAAGTCCCGGCCCCTCGCTGAGGCGGCATGATCATGCAGCTCAACAAGATGTATTCCGTCAAGACAATCGACCGCGTTGCAGCCGAACTGGGCGAAACCGTCGACCGGATCTTCGATCTCGCCATCGACATGGAAACAGAAGATGGCGTCATCTGGGTCTACGGCCCTGGCGACGACAGCGTCATCGCCTTCACTCCGTTGGGGATTGAAAACCTGCAAGAGCTCATCGAAATGGACCGCGACCGCGCGCGTTGACCTCGCTGTGGCCTACGCCGGATGCTTACGGCGATCTGATGATCTTTGAACGCGCACAGGGCAAAATGAATGTAGCTTCACTGGTCGAGCGTAAGACGCGCTTCGCCGTCCTGTTCCGGAACAATGATCGCAGCACGACGCACCTGATGAACCGCCTGATGGGCGTTATGGAACCTCTGCCCCAACCTGCACGCAAATCAATCACCTTTGATCGCGGCACCGAGTTCTCGGCCTGGAAGTACCTCACGGCCGGGATAGGGGCCGACCCGTGGTTCTGTGATCCGCAAGCGCCCTACCAGAAAGGCACCGTCGAGAACACTAACAATAGATTGCGACGATACCTGCCCAGATCAACCGAGCCGACAGCGCTGACAAATCGATATTTGAAGTCGATTTGCCAGCGCCTCAATTCCACGCCGCGCAAATGCTTGGGTTACCAAACCCCCGCCGAAGTCTTCGAAACGAAGCTGATGGAGATCCAGAACCGATTGAAATAAGATGGCATATCAGAATTTGCGCCTCGCCGGGAACTCACACCAGGAACAGCGCTATCTGCGGGAACACGGCCAACAAGGCGATGAACCCCAGCATCCCCGCAACGAAGGGCATGCAGCCGCGGAAAATCTTGCTGAGCGGCACGTCCTGCGCGACCGTCTTGATGACGTAGACATTAACACCCAGTGGTGGAGTCACGAGGCCGATTTCGGCGACGATAATCACATAGATCCCGAACCAGACAGGGTCGATCCCAAGTGCCATGGCAATTGGAAACAGGATCGGCACGGTCAGGATCAGCATGCCGAACACATCAAGCACGCAGCCCAAGACCAGATAGAGAAGTGTCACTGCAAGGATGAACTGGAAATACCCCAAATCCATCGCCAGCATTGCACCTGTGAGCGCTTCGATGAAACCTGTCTGCACCAGAAAACGGGTGAACAATGTGCCGCCCACGATGATGACGAACAACATCGTCGACATCAGCGCCGCATCTGTGAGCGACGCACGGATCGCCTCGAAGTTCAGGCTGCGTTGCAGCAGGCCCAAGGCCAGCACCGCGAACACGCCGATCACAGAGCCTTCGGTCGGCGTGAAGATCCCCATGTAGAGTCCGCCCAGAAGCACCGCGAACAAGCCAAGCACGGGCAGCACACCCAGCAATGCGCGCACCCGCTCTCCCAGACCTGGCACCTCGATCTTGTGCCCGCCCTGCATGGGGTCAATACGGACGATTACCATGATGATGGTTGCAAAGATCACCGCGATCATGAGGCCGGGAATGACGCCCGCCACGAACAGGGCCCCGATCGAGGTTTCCGTCATCAGGCCGTAGAAAATCATGATGATGCTGGGCGGGATCAGGATACCTAGGGTGCCTGAGGCCGACAGCACACCTGTGGCCATCGGCATGCCGTAGCCATAGCGGCGCATCTCGGGGATAATGATGGCGCCCATTGTGCGGGCTGTGGCTGTGCTGGACCCGCTGACCGCGCCGAACCCGGCGCAGGCGAAGACCGCCGCCACTGCCAGACCGCCCGGCATCCAACTGAGCCAGTAGGACGCCGCCCGGAACATGTTGCGGGCAATCCCTGTGTGATAGATCAGGTTCCCCATCAGGATGTAGAAGGGAATGGAAATCAGCACGAACTTGGTCCCTTCGGACCAGAACGCCAGCGTTGTCTGGGTCATCGCTGTGGACAATGACCCCACAAGGGCCAGACCGCCGATGCCGACGGCCATCAGGCTGAGGCCGATCGGAACGCCGATCACGATCAGCAGGATCAGAAGGATGAAGGCGGCGGTTCCAAGGGCGATCACTGCGCCTCTCCTTCCATTGGGTTTTCGGTCGGACGCGACGAAAAGAGCTTCCATGCGGCAAGGGCTGCGCAAACCGCGGCCACCGCACCCAGCGCCGCGCGGAACCAGCTGAGGGGAAGATCAAGATCCGTAGACCGCTCGTTGAACAGGATCATCAGATCAATGTCGCGCCAGCACTGGATCGCGATCAGGACCGACACCACCAGCAGCATCAGCCAGACCAGCCGCGCCAGCGCCGCGTTCAGGCCCGGCCGCATCATCGCCGTCAGGAAATCGGCTCGGATATGGACGTTGCGCCGCCAGCTTTCAGGCAGGGCAAGGATGATCGCCATGAACAGCGCCATGGTCGAGGCTTCCTGGGCCCAGATCAATGGAGCGTTGAAGACATAGCGCAGCGTCACATCAACGCCGATGAGCACAAGGATCATGGGCAGGCAGACGTAGGCTGATAGAATGAAAAGCCCGCGGGTCACGTAAGAGAGAAAGGTCATAGCTGCCTCCGTTTGTGCTGGCGCGTCCGGACCCGCTGGCGCAGGACCGGACCTGTTCAGGTTGTGCTCCACATCCGGATCAGCGCAGACCCTCGACAGGTGGCAGGGCAAGGATGTCCGCATCGCTCATAGCGGCGTATTTGTCACGCAGCTCACGCATGTCGGCGGCGAAGGCGGCAGCGGCAGAGCCGTCGCCACCGTTCTGCGCCACGAAATCATCCCACATCGGGTTCAGAAGTTCGGTGATGCGCGCCTGATCCTCGGCACTTGCCTGGACGATGGTCACACCTTCCTGCGCCATGCGTTCAACGGCGCTTTCCGTCAGACCCATATACATCTTTGCATAGTCATAGCCGGCGGCGTTTCCTGCCTCGGCGACGACAGCCTGCAGGTCGGGCGACAGCCCGTCAAGGAAGGCCGCATTGATCGCATGGGGAATGGCGATCCGGGCAACGCCGATCTGATAGTAGTGCTTGCCCACCTCATACATGCGATAGGCTACCATGTCGGCGCTCGCCAGGATGATCCCATCCACGACGCCCTGCTGGAAGGCGGTATAAGCGTCGGTGATCGACATGGTCACCGGAATACCGCCCAGCCGCTCCACGATTGCTGTGGCGGTGCTGCCACCCGCACGGATTCGAAGGCCGCGTAGGTCGTCCAGCGAATTGATCGGCTTCGAGGCGAGGATGTCATAGCTGGGGGTCGAGGCATTGAAAGCCAGCTTGACCCGCATCCGCTCATATTCGTCGCGCAGATATTTGGCGTAAAGCTCGTCCATCACGCGCACCGTGGCAATGTCGCTTGTGGGCATGGCACCGGGCAGTTGCAGGCCGTGGAACAGCGCGAAGCTGCTGGCCTGATAGAGCGGCCAGGCAGAGGTTACATCCGTGATGCCGGTAGCTGCGGCACGAAAGCCATCGGCCACGGGGTGCAGCACTTCACCGGGGTAGCGCGCGACCGTCAGCTTACCTTCGCTGAGGGTTTCGAGGCGCGCGGCATAGGGCTCGATCACTTCGAGCCATGCCGCTGAGGTTGCGGGCTGGTTGTAGGACAGCTTCAACTCTGTCTGCGCCTGCACGAGTGTGGCCGCGCTGGTCATTGCCATGGCAATGGCGAAACCCGCGGCCTTGATCCGTGATACTTTCATCTTGTCCGATCCTCCCTTGATGTGGCTGGCGGCATCCCCGCCAGTGGACTTCCGATACGGCACTCCGGCGTTTCCTCCCCGGTGCCGAATACTTTGTGCTACCTGATGGCGGCCGAGGCGTGCTGCCCAGCTATGAACCCAAAGGCCATGCCCGGCCCCAGCGTGATGCCGCCGCCCGAGTAATTCCCGCCCAGCACGCTGGCCATGTCATTGCCCACGGCATAGAGGCCGCTGACGACCGCGCCATCCTCGCTCAGGACACGCGCGTGGCGGTCGGTCTTAATGCCCGCAAAGGTGCCGATGCTGCCGGGGATCACGCGAACGGCATAGAATGGTCCATCCTTGATCGGGGCCATGCACGGATTGGGCGCCACCTGCGGGTCGCCGTGGAACCGGTTGTAGGCGGTGCTGCCCCGGCCGAATTCGGTATCCACGCCGGTCGGCACGTCCGTATTGAAGCGGGCGACCGTCGCTTTGAAGGCCACAGGCTCCACCCCGGCGTTGCGGGCCAGATCGTCCAGCGTCTTGCCTGCGATCAGATAGCCTGATTTGATCGACGGTCCCAGCGGCAGCGGTGCGGGTTTGACATAGCCAAGCCCGTATTTCCGGATGGTGCGGTGATCGCAGATCAGGAAAGCCTCGGCAGGCTGATCGGACGGGGTCGCGGCTTCCAGACCCTGAACGAAGTCGTGGTAGCTGTTGGCCTCATTCACGAAACGGCGGCCGTTGCGCAGCACGGCGATCACCCCCGGCTTGCCGCGGTCGATGAAATGCGGGAACGGTCCTTTAGTTCCATCGGGCCGCGGCACCAGACTGGTGGGTGCCCATGCGCCCGCGTTGGGATAATCCATCAGCGTTGCCGCCCCGATCGCTTCGGCCATGCGCAGACCATCTCCGGTATTACCGGGACTTGCGGCCGACACATGCTCGCCTTCTGCAGATGGATGCTTGTAAAGCGCCTTGCGCCGCGCGACATCTTGGGGGAAGCCACCACAGGCCAGCACGACGCCGCGTCGCGCCATGACCCGCCGTGGACCTTGCGGGGTCAGGATGGTGGCGCCGGTCACCGCGCCGTCCGCATCGCGCATGATGGCCTTGACTGGACTGTCCAGCAGCACCTCGACGCCCAGATCGCGCGCCGACCGGAACAATCGTGCCGCCAGTGCATTGCCATTCGTGAGAAGTTGCGACCGACCGGTCAGCGCCTTGTCGAGGCCAAACTTGGTCAACCGCTGGGTTACATACATGAAAGACGCAGGCGACTTGAACGCCCGGTAGAAGTGCCACAACTCCTTGCCAGATCCTATGGCCAGACCGAACAGCGTCAATTCCTTGCGGGGAGGTCGCAGCTTGTCCAGATCGTGACCCAGTATCGATGCCTTCGCCGGTTGCACCAGGATCGAGCGGCCACCTGCCGTGCCGCCCGGCGCGTCCGGGTGATAGTCTGAAAAGGCTGGCGAAGCTTCGAACCGCACATGGGTGTGCTCATGCATGAAGGCGACCATCGCGGGGCCAGCGTCAAGGAAAGCCTCAGCACGATCCGCATCGAACTGGTTTCCGGCCTCGTGACGAATGTAGCTGAGCGCGGCTTCCTTGCTATCCTTGACGCCCGCGTCCTGACTGACGGGATTGTTCGGAACCCAGAGATAGCCACCCGACAGAGCGGTCGTGCCGCCAAAGACAGGTTCTTTTTCGACCACGATTACCTTGAGCCCGTTTTTGGCTGCAACGATGGCGGCGGTCATGCCGCTCGCGCCCGAGCCGGCAACCAGCAGGTCGCAGTCAATCACTGACAAGGTATCGTCGGTTCTGTCCGTCATGGTTCGTTCTTTCTGATGCAGGAATAGGAGGCGCTTCAGTTCGCCAGATAGCCGCCGTCCACAGGCAGCATGGTGCCGGTGACATAGCTGGACAGCCTTGAAGCCAGAAACAGCACAGGTCCGACCAACTCGTCAGGTTCACCCACGCGTCCCATCGGGGTATGAGCCATGAAACGCGCCATTGCTTCGGGATTGGCGCGGGTGCCTTCAGTCATCGGGGTCGCGATGACGCCGGGGGCAATGCCGTTGACGCGCACACCATCGGCGGCAAGATCGCAGGCCAGCGCCTTGGTCAATTGGATCACGCCACCTTTGGACGCGGCATAGCTGGCCGAATTGCGATAGCCGACGAAAGAAGCGATGGAACCGAGGTTCACCACACGGCCACCTGTGGCCTTGAGTTGGGGCAGCAGCGCCACAACCATATGCGCGGTGCCGTTCAGGTTCACGGCAACCTGCGCGTCGAGATGGTCAAGAAAGTCAGGCTCGTCCGGGGCGGCCCGCCGGGTGATGCCCGCATTGTTCACAAGGATGGAGACATTGCCGAACACAGCTTTTGCCCGGTCCGCAAAGGCGATGCAGGCCGCACGATCCGTCACGTCCAGCGCAAAGCCTTCGGCGCGTCCGCCTTGTTGCCTGATGCCTGTCGCCTCGGCCTTGGCACCTGCCTCGTTCATGTCACACAGCAGGACCGCAGCCCCTGCAGCGGCAAGCCCGCGTGCAATCGCCGCTCCATTGCCTTGGGCGGCCCCGGTAATCACCGCGACATCGCCATCCAGCAAGCCGGTCAAACTTTCCATCACTATTGTCGTCCCCCCCTTGAGTCATGCCCTGCATGGCTGCAAGATCACCTCTTGACGAAACAGGCATTACTCTATGCGTAACATACTTTACTCAACGTAACATTGCTTACGACGATAATTCATGTCAAGGATCATTTGTGATCGCTTGAAACGGTCGGATCTGAGGGGGGCGACAAAAGCATGGACGGGACTGCAAGCGGCGAGGAAACGATGCTCCGGTCGGCACAGGGCGGTGTTCAATCCGTTGAAGTGGCCGGTAAAATTCTGGATGCGCTGATTCAGGCCGATGGCCCGTTGAAGCTGGCCGAAGTTGCGGCTCTGGTTGGGATGCCCTCGGCCAAGGTTCACCGTTATCTGGTCAGCCTGATCCGAATCGGACTGGCTCTCCAATCGAAGGAAACGTCGAAATACGATCTTGGGCCGACAGCCTTCCAGCTTGGCATCAAGGGATTTGCACGGTTTGAACCGCTCAAGGTGGCCGAACAGATGTTGCGCGACATGGTCGAGATGGTCGGCGAGACGGCCGCACTGGCGGTCTGGACCGAAAAGGGGCCGACCATGATCAGAGTGATCGAGGCGCGGCACGATTTCGCGACGACCATCGCCCCGACACATCATTGCCCGCTGACCTTTTCGGCCACCGGCCTTCTGTTTGCCAGCTTTGAAGATAGCGCGCGCACCGATGCCGTGATCGAGCGCGAGTTGGAGCAGAACCGCAACGCCGGCCGCACCAACGCACCGAAGGATCGCAGCATCCTGGCGGAAATGATCGCCGAGACGCGGGGACAGGGCTATGCTGTGATGAACAACGGCGGGGGTGACGGGTTCGGTGCAGTCAGCGCGCCCATTTTCGACGTGACTGGGCGACTTTGCATGGCGCTGACGGTCTTCGGCCGCACAGAGAGAGTTGACGCCAGCCCCGATGGAACCTTGGCCCGTATCGTATCCCGGACTGCCGGCAAGGTTTCGGCAGCGTTCGGATACAAAGCGTAGACCACCAAGAACGGGCCGAGGATACACGGGCGAGTCTCGCTTGTCTGACGTCAGCACCCATGGGACAGTTTAGGCATATTGCGGAACGGAGGGTTTCCGGCTCATCGTAGCCTTCATGGAGCGAATCTATGGACGCCCCCTGCGCAAGGTCTTTTTCACGATAGCATTGACGGCATTGGATGCGTGAATCTATCCGGCCTTTCTTTGAAGCACCTTCGCTTCTGGCCTCGATGGGATCCGCTGATTTCATTGCCTTTTAAGATGACCGGCCTTTGATGGCCATCGCTCCTTACAGGCTGTGAATAGGCGGCCCCTGCCGTTACACCATCGTCATCCACCTCGCATTCTTGAAAGCCGAAGCGCCCTGCGCCCCAGCTATGCCGCTTTGTAGCTTTCTCCGCTGCGCAACACCGCCCAGGCCATGCGTGCTGTTTTGTTGGCAATTGCCACGAGCGTTTTGTTGTGACCCGCGCGAACAAGTAGTTCTTGGGCCCATTTGGCACGCCGGTCACTGCGCGCGGATATCCTGATCAACACCGACCTGGCACCGTGGATGAGCTGGCGGCGTAAGTATTGGTTCCCTCTTTTGCCGATGCCACCAATCCGAGGTTTGCCTCCCGTCGTATATTGCCTGGGAACCAGCTCTATCCAAGCCGCAAGAGCCCTGCCTGACGAGAAGTGTTGTCCATCATCGACAGCGGCAATCAAGGCGGTAGCGATTACCGGCCCGACGCCGGGAAGAGTTGCCAGGCGTTTGCACCGTTCATCGGTTCGGCAGATCGCAACGAGCTTTCGGTCGATCTCGTTAATACGTTTGTCCAGCGCTTCGAACTCGGCGATGAGTGCGTTGAAGCTTTGTTTTGCCAGAGTTGATAGGCTGGCTTCAGAGATGGCGGTCCTGATATCTTTGCGGAACCGAAAGGCACCGACCGGAATGACTACGCCATATTCTCCCAGGAGGCCGCGAATGTGATTTATCAGTCCGGTTCGTTGCGTAATGAGCCGGTCGCGTGTTCGATGCAGCATCTGTAAATCCTGTTGCTCCGTCGTCTTCACCGGCACAAACCGCATCGTCGGGCGAAGGGCTGCCTCGTGGATCGCCTCGGCATCAACTGCGTCGTTCTTGGAACCTTTGACAAATGGCATGACGAACCGCGGGTGAATGAGGCGTACGGAATACCCCAGCGCCTCGAACTGTCGGCCCCAATGATGCGCGCTGGCGCAAGCCTCCATGGCAACAATGGCCGGCGCAAGTTCCTGAACAACGGCTTCGAGTTTTGATCTGGTCACCTTCTTCGAGATCACCTCGCCCTCACTGCTAATCCCATGGATGTGGAAGGACTGTTTGCCCAAATCAATCGCAAGTAACTGCATTCTGTGAACTCCTTCTGCTTGCTATGTTTGCCGAAGATTATCGGCTTGGGTGCCAGGGGCGTCCATTCCATAAGATGAGCAAGAAACCCGTGACGAAGAAAGCCGAGGCCGAGAAGGTCGTCAAAGACATCCGCCGCGCAACCCGTAAGATTCACAGTGCGGAAGAGAAGATCCGCATTGTCTTGGCCGGCCTTCGTGGCGAGGACAGCATCGCAGAGCTGTGCCGCCGGGAGGGGATCGCCCAGAGCCTGTATTACAGCTGGTCGAAGGAATTTCTCGAGGCGGGAAAGAAGCGCTTGGCAGGTGATACGGCGCGCCAGGCAACCAGCGCGGAGGTCAAGGACCTGCGCGCTGAGTCTTTGGCCCTCAAGGAGGTTGTGGCCGACCTTATCCTCGAGAACCGCATCCTCAAAAAAAACACGAGCGGGGCTGGGGGCGACCGCGAATGAGATACCCAGCATCCGAGAAGCTCGAGATCATTCGCATCGTCGAGCAATCCCACCTTCCGGTCCGCCGAACCCTGGCCCAGATTCGCATTCCGCCTACAACCTTTTACCGCTGGTATGATCGCTACGTCGAGCATGGCCCGGAAGGGTTGGAAGACCGCCCATCGCGGCCGTCCAGGGTCTGGAACCGCATCCCGGACCCCGTGCGGGAGCAGATTGTGGACTTGGCGCTCAACGAGCCGGACTTGTCTCCGCGGGAACTGGCCGTTCGCTTCACCGACACGGAAAAGTATTTTGTGTCAGAAGCTTCGGTCTATCGACTGCTCAAGTCCTATGACCTGATCACCAGCCCTGCCTATGTCGTCGTCAAGGCCGCTGACGAGCTCAGGGACAAGACCACTCGGCCGAACCAGATGCTCCTCTCGGGCATGCTGCGCATATGCGAAGATCATGCAGGCGATTGTCCAACACCTCGAAGAGGCGGATGCCCTGCCCGACTGGACGGCGGAGGCGGCAACGCTCCGTGCGACGGCCGCCATCCTCGCTGTCTGCGTCAATGATCCAGCCCGCACAGGCGATGTTGCGCAATGGGTCCTGGGGGAGCAGCTGATCCGTACGCCTTGGGGTGCTTGGCAGCTGGACTGGCAGCAGGAGAAAACAGGCAACAGGAAGCGTGCGGGCGAGCTCTGGCCCGAGATCGGCAGGGTGCTCGACGAGCATATTCTGGGAGGCCGGCCGGAACGTCATGCTCATCGGCGCTATGAGGAGCTACGCGGAAGCAACTGGCTCAGCCTGACCCCTCAACCCTACGACCGTCGCTGGCCGAGCGAGCGGGTGGCCGAGGCGATCGGTGTTCCATTGCACGACCTGCGGACACTGGTTGCGGACTATTTGCGCCAGCATGACCCTGTGGCCGCCCCGCAGATCGTCTCTGTCGTGCTCGGCCACCGCACCCTGGAGGCAGGCATGCGTCGCAAGAGGCAGAAGAGATCATGGTTTGCCTTGACCCGGAGACGGCAACTGACTTTGCCCAGAGCCGCGGCCATTTCTTCAACGCAGATGTGATGAATGCCGTTCTGGACGAGGTCGAGGATGCCCGCTGCGACCAGGAACCGTATTATCTCGACGCCTGAGCCGCTGGGCCTTTCAGGGGATTCCCACCTGCATGAGGGAGCTTGACGAGGCCACCTTTGGCATGAAGCCGAAGCTCAAAAAATTGCGGAAAACTTCCCCTGAGCGTTTCCGGGCCAAAGAGAACGGCATCATTTCTCTCAAACGGAGCCCGCACCGGGAGCCCAGAAACCTTCGGAAAAGGAGCCACCAACAATGATGATGAAAACCCGGTATGAACCTAACGATATTCAACATGGCCAACGGACATTGCAGGCGTTCTTGGACGACCTGAAAGCCCTGGACGTCTTACCGATGCCGCAGCCTGCAGCGATGGAAACGGCAACATATATGTGTGCGGCCAATATGGACGCATTGATGGTGTCATTCGATGACGGCGATCTGGTCGCTGACATAGCGTTTAGCAACGTCCCACCCGGCTGTCCGGAACTGCTCGGCATCCGACGCGCCGACCATAGTTGTGATTTGGACGCAGCGCGTGAGATTGGGAAGTCCTTGATCCTTGAAGTGCTTTACGGGGTGATTGCGCCTGGTGACGCCCCGCTCCTCAGCGACACTGAGACCGCGAAAACAGATCGTGAAGACAGTGCATATTTCATGGATATCCAGGACCAGCCAACTACTGAAACCGGCAAAGTCGTCGTGACCTGTGCAGGCAAGCGCTACGAAGTCTTCCGCAAATACATGCAGAGACCTCTGAGCCAGTTCGAATTGCAGCGCCTCAAGGACATTGAAGACAGTGAGGCGAGAAGAAGAGAGCTGCAAGGCAAGCCAGCAATCATGACCGACGAAGAGATAGTTGCCACCAATCTGGACGCATTCTTTTGCGCCTTCGCGGACGCAGGGATCACCGGGATCGTTGGCTACCATGACTTATTTGGTGAAGACCGTGGCAGGTTTGCGGGGATCCGTGTCATTCGCAAACAGAGGCTCGTGGAACTACCGGCACTTAAAGTGCAGTGGGCAAGTAAGGATGACGAAGGTAGACAAGGATACACCTTTGAGAAGGATGGATTGCTTGCTTTGGCTGACATTGTCAGCAACATCTTCTCAGATATCCAAATGGGGTATTGTTTAGAGCGCGGAACGTATTTCCAGTTTCGCTGCGATGTGGCAACGCGCAAGTTTCACATCAAAATCAGTGGATGGGATCTCTACGACGACTATCTGGATCTGGACCTTGTGTGCTGACAGTCGCTGATGCTGGCGCGGGTGCACTCCCTCATGCCGGGCAACTGAGTTGGTTCGACCGCGCCGTTTTTCACCGTTTTGTTAATCCGGACGGGTGAGCAAATTCGCGGAAGTCTGCTCTCGACGCAACCGCAGCGGCCTGTCTTGAATGGTTTAAGTGGGCTGATGATGAGCCGCGGTGCCGATGCCTTATACGGTTGAACTTCGTCCCTTCAGATGAAACTTTGTGCAAAACCCTTGGGCTCGCGCGCAATTGCACATTTTACGATCACTTGGACCGGCGGTCCCGCATGCCTCTCCGGTGGAGGCACTTCGCGCTGGCATCGGCGCCCTTGTAGGCTTGGGGCTCACAGGACTCTTCTTGCTATCGCCACAGGTGGATCTGACACTGGGACTTTATCTGGTGGCTCCGTTTGGTGCGAGTTCCGTCTTGTTGTTTGCCGTTCCCAACAGCCCCCTCGCCCAGCCATGGCCCGCCATCGTCGGTAATACGGTGGCCGCTCTGGTCAGCATTGCCGTTTGTATGGTGATCGAAGATCCCCTCCTACAGGTGGCCTTGTCCGTCGGTCTCGCCATCGCAGCGACGATCCTCTGCCGCGCCTTGCATCCTCCGGCAGGAGCGGTCGCAATGACGGTGGCTCTAAGCCCCGAGACCGTGGAGAGCCTGGGGTTCTGGTTTGCCCTCACGCCTGTGGCGGTTGGAACCATCATCCTGGTCATGCTTGCCGCCGTCTACGCCAGGCTCATTGGTCGCCACTATCCCCTCCGGCAGTTCGACGATCCAAACAAACATAAAACCGACGATCGAAACCCCTCAGAGCGGCTGAACCTGTCGGAGGAAGAGCTCACAAACTTGCTGGACCGTTATCGGCAGTCTTTCAACCTGGGGGTCGAAGATCTGGCACGACTAATTGGAGCTGCAGAGTTGCAAGCTGCCGCGCGGACCACCGGTCCGTTGACCGCAGGTGACATCATGTCGAGAGATTTGATTGCGGTGCATCCTGACACCCGCTTGAGCGACGTTGCAGACCTGTTCCGCCGCCATAGGTTTACCTCGCTTCCAGTCGTCGGTCCGGACGCAAAATACCTCGGGATCATTTTCCAGATACACCTCATTAGCCAGGCCAGAGACGATGCCTTGAGGCTGCATCGGAGTTTCCGATCAGCACTGAAGCGGCTACTGGACCGGGATCGGGACAAGCCTGTTCGCGCGAGTGACATCATGGGGGTGGCCGGCCCCCGTGCGACGGTGAATACTCCCATTGGTGCCCTTCTTCCCATGATGGCGGATGGTGACGTCGACGCTGTGCCTGTTCTTGAGCAGGGACGCATTGTCGGAATTGTCACGCGCACCGACCTCATTGCGGCCATGGCGCGCAAACTGGTGCGGGATGGGTAATCAGTGTTGGCCGTTCCATCATTCAATCCTTAAGCAGACACTGACCCCTTCTTCCCGACTACGCGCAAAGGCTCGCCAATATCGACTTCGCCATGGATGCCAACTTATTTGAGAAGAATGCCATTCAAGTATTTTGCTATTCGCCTATTGAGAACCGCTTACACTCGCTGACTTGGCCATGATGATCAGATTGCCGATAGAATCTTGCACCACCTCATCGTTCTGGTTGATCGTTCTGCTGTGCAGTTTTATCGTTCCCTGCGTTGGGCGGGATCTGGACCGCCTTACATCAAGAACCTCCGATAGGACTTGAAGTGTATCGCTTGGGCGCACAGGCCGGGGCCAGGTCAGGCTGTCGAACCCTGCGCCGATGATGCCATGTGCGGGTGTCATATCACCACCAACTAGCAAACGCATAGTCAAAGCCGCAGTGTGCCAGCCACTTGCCGCCAAGCCTCGGAAGAAGGTAGTTTGTGCAAGCGCCGGGTCGATATGGAAAGGCTGCGGATCAAACTCGCGCGCGAAGCGGATGATCTCCTCCTCAGTCACGGTCAATACCTGCGTGCCGAACGTCTGACCGACCGCGAAATCCTCAAGATACAGAGCTGTCATAGCGCGTCACTTGTCCAACGGCCGCGCCAGATGGCAAGGGCGATGATCAGGCCATAGACGCACATCGCGCCGCCGATGGCGATGAAGATGCCGTCAAGGCCCAGATCGGTGTAACGGAGCAGCAGCAGGGCGCCCGCCAGCGCCACGCAGAGCCGGCCGAGGCTGCTGATCATGGGCCAGAGCATCCGCCCTGCCCCTTGCGAGGCGAAGTAGAGCGCGAGGCCCAGACCGAAGAAGCTGTAGAAGGGGGCGACAAGGCGGAAATAGCTGCGACCGGCCTCGCGCGCGGCGGTGTTCTCGGGGTCGAGGAAGAGGCCCAGCCAGAGGTCGGGAAAGAGCGCGAGCAGCAGCCCGATGCTGCCCACGATCATGGCAGCCGCACCTGCGCCGGTCCAGGCGACGCGCAAAGCGCGGGCGGTCTGGCCTGCGCCGATATTGGCCCCGACCATAGAGGTCATGGCCGCGCCGATGCCGAAGATCACGGGGATCATCAGAAACTCGAGCCTTGCGCCGAGGCCATATCCGGCCAGCGCCGCCTCGCCGAAGCGGCTGACAAGGCCGGTCATCATGATGATGGTCGCGGTGGTCAGCACGGTATTGACCGAGGCGAGGGAGCCGACCCTGAGGATGTCGCGGAACATGCCGCCATCCGGCCGGGCGAGCGCGCCGCGCAAGACAAGCCCGGTGCGGCCTGCGATGATATAGCCGATGACCAAGGCGGCCCCGATGGCGAAGGCCAGAATCGGGCCCAACGCCAGGCCCGCCATGCCCCATGCGGGCAGCGCCCCCCAGCCCAGCGCTAACCCGCCCGAGAGCAGGATCGACAGCACCGAGACCAGCAGCAACAGCACCGAGGGTGTGCGCATGTCGCCGGTGCCGCGGATCACGCTGAGCGAGGCGTTGCAGAGCCAGATCGCGAGACTGCCCGCGAAGAACACCAGCGCATAGGTGGATGCGGCGGCCACTGCCTCGCCCCCGCCGCCCAGCATCGCGAAGAAGGCGCGGCCAAAGACGGCGACCAGGAGGCCCATGACAAGCGCGAGGCAGGTTGCGATGATCCAGGCGGCCAGCGTCAGCCGGACGGCGCGCCCCTCATCCGCGGCGCCCAACGCGCGGGCGATGGCGGCCGAGATGGCCCCGCCGATGGCCCCGGCCGAGAGCATCTGCGTCAGCATGACCAGCGGAAAGACCAGCGCCAGACCGGCCAGCGCGGTGACGCCCAGAAGGCTGGCATAATAGGCCTCGGCGATGCTTTGCGCGCTCTGCACGAACATGGCCAGCACATTGGGGGCGGCCAGTCTTGCCAGTGTCGGCGCAATCGGCGCCTCGAGCAGGAGTCGGGTGCGTGTCGCGCGGGAGGCGGCGGCGGCTTCGTTCCGGCTGAAGGCGGCGTCAGGCGCCATGGGCTGCACGCGCGGTGTCGGCGCCTTGCTCGGACTCTAGCGCGGACTGGGGCTTGAGCGGGAAGATGAAGCAGGTGGTCGAGCCATGGGCATAGAGCCGACCATCCGCCACGCCGGTCAGCCGTCCTTCGGCGGTGGCCATCTGGCGGCCCTGATGCACCACCCAGCCTTCGGCGCGCAGCAGTCCGTTCGCAGGCAGGATCGCGCGGGTGTAGTTGATCTTGAGTTCCACGGTCGTATAGCCCGTTGCCGCCTTCAGGGCGGTATGGACAGCGATGCCCATGGCGGTATCAAGCATCGTCGCGGCAAAGCCGCCATGGACCACGCCCATCGGGTTGAGCAGGAAATCTGCGGCCTCGGCCTCGACCGCGGCGCGGCCATGGGACAGGTCCACGGGGGGCGACATGCCGATCGTGGAACTGATCGAGGGCAAGGCGCCGATCCGGCCTGCGGCCAGCGCAATCATGTAATCAAGCCCGGACATGGTCATGGCGGCCGCGCTGTCGAAGGCGGGCGGCGCATAGGCATAGCTGCGGGTGGTAAGGGGCGGGGTGGTGGCCGGTTGATCCATGGCTGCGGCCTCCTGATCCGCGGGTCGGGACAGTTCGTTCCATTATGGAACTCAGTCTTAAGTTCTCTTTTGGAACCTGTCAATTCGTGTTAGACTGCCTGTCATGCGTTGGAATGATCTGTCCGAGGAAGCCTGCCCTGTCGCCCGCGGCTTGTCCGTGATCGGTGATCGCTGGACCATGCTGGTGGTGCGGGATTGTTTTCTGGGTTATCGCCGCTTTGAGCAGATCCAGGAGCGGCTTGGCATCACGCGTCATGTTCTGGCTGACCGTCTGCGCAAGCTCGAAGCGGCGGGCGTTTTGCGGCGCGAGCCTTATCAGGAGCGTCCGCTGCGGCATGAGTATCGCCTGACGGACCGGGGCAAGGCGCTTTACCCGGTAATGGTGTCGCTGATCGACTGGGCGAATGCGCATGTACCGCCGCCCGGTGCGTCCTCTGTCACGCTCGTGTCGCGCGAGACTGGCGCGCCCATCGCCCCGGTCCTGATCGACGCGCATACGGGCGAGAAGATCACCCATCGCACAGTCAACGCCCAGCTCAAAGACTAGCGGACCAACGCTGCGCCTCGCGGCCTCCGTTTCAGGTCGGACAGGCAACGACAGACCAAGCTCTCTTGTTTTTGAACTGCGCAGGGTTTGCCGGAGCCACCGACTCCTGAGTAGCAAGTGCGTTTCAGGCAGTGGCTTTTCGGTAGGACATTCTGCTTTCGAGCAATGCATTGAGCACTGCCACACGTTCACGCGCGCAGGGAAAGTGACGTTGCTGCATGCGATCACGACAGGTTCACACTTGCGTTGAAGCGTTTTCTCGGACGAAACGTCTCCATCTCCTGAACGAATGGACAGCTGTGAGGACAAGAGACATCGCCTCATTGAACCCAACAGGAGACACCCATGACGATTTTCACAAAATCCCGCCTTGCACTTGGTCTAATCCTCGCAATGGCCGCGCCCTTCGCCCATGCGGCAGACGAGCATTTTCTAGCCGACGGCGCTGCCGTGGGCGGCTATGATGTGGTGGCTTATCACGCCCAGAATGGCCCGGCCCTTGGATCAGTCGATTTCACTGTGATCTATCAGGGGGTGGAGTGGCGCTTCGCAAGCGCGGCGAACCGCGATCTTTTCGCAGCTGATCCCGCGAAATATGCGCCCGCCTATGGCGGTTGGTGCTCGGCTGGCGCCAGCAAAGGTAAAAAGGTACCCACCCAACCCGACCTGTTCGCCATCGTTGATGGTCAGCTATACCTGAATAGCTCTCCCGCAGCACATGATGGGCTTTTCCTCAAGGACACTGCCGGTGTGATCGCCAAGGGTGAGGACAACTGGAAGCGCATCTTCGCCACCGAAGCCAACAATCTCTGACATCCTGATGAGCAAGGCCCGCGCACCGGCATTGCCTGGTGCGCGGCGATGTTACGGTTTCGCTAAAAAAAGCGTCTCGGCAGACTACTATTTGGGCGCTTGAGGTGACATCGACCCCTCTGCGGCCCGAAAGTCCGCCTGCGGCTCTTGTGTTGCGCCGCCGCAGCTGTCTGCGGTGAAGGGAAACAAGAGCGTTGCATGAAACTTCACATCGTCATTGTAGAGCCGGATGACACACGCGCGCGGCTCGTGATCGACAGCTTGCAGCCCTTGGGGCATCAGGTGACGGTGATCAGCGAGGCGGCGGGTCTGGCGCGGCGGGTCTGCGACATCGCCCCCGATATCGTCCTGATTGACATGTCCAACCCCTCGCGCGACACGCTGGAGGAGATGGCCCTTGCCTCGGGTCCGATGGAGCGTCCGGTTGCTTTCTTTGTGGACCGCACGGACCGTGACCTGACACAGCAGGCGATCCATGCCGGCGTGTCCGCCTATGTCGTGGATGGCTTGCAGCCCGAGCGGGTGGCCAGTGTTATGGACGCGGCGATTGCCCGGTTCCAGATGTTCCGCCGCATGAGGGTCGAACTGGAAACCACCCGCCGCGCCCTGGAAGAACGCAAGCTGATCGACCGCGCCAAGGGCATACTGATGAAGGCGCGCGGCATTACCGAAGAAGAAGCCTATGCGTTGCTCCGAAAGACCGCAATGGATCAGGGCCGCAAGGTGGCTGATGTGGCCAGCGCCCTTGTGACAGCGGCGGGGTTGTTGTCATGAACCTGACAGCGGTACGCGTGGGATTTGTCCCGCTGCTGGATATGGCACCGATTGTCGTCGCGCATGAGATGGGGTTTGCCGCCGAAGAAGGCTTGGGGCTCGATCTGCAGCGCGCCCCCTCATGGTCAAGCCTGCGCGATATGCTGCTCTGGGGGCAAGTTGATGCCGCGCAGATGTTGGCCCCTGTGCCAGTTGCCATGGCCCTTGGGCTGGGCGGCGCGGTGGAACGGCTGGATATCCTGCAGGTGCTTTCCGTCAACGGCGATGTGATCGGCGTGTCGCAAACCCTTGCAGATCGTTTGCGGGCGGTGGGCCATGAATTCAGCTTTACCGATGCCGCGCGCGCCCGCGATGATCTTGCCCGCGCGGTGCAGACGCCAGTGCGGATCGGCGTTCCGTTCCCGTTTTCCACTCATGTCGAACTGGTCAGATACTGGCTGCGTGACGCGCGGCTGGACTATGCGCTCTGCACCATCCCGCCCACGCGCATGGCCGAAGCATTAGCCGCAGGCGAGATTGATGCCTTCTGCGTGGGCGAGCCTTGGGGGTCGGTCGCGGTCGAGCTTGGCGCGGGCACACTGTTGCTGCCCAGCCGTGCGATATGGGCTGTGGCCCCGGAAAAGGTGCTGGCCGCGCGTCATGATTGGGTGTGCCAGAATCCGACCCTGACGGGGCGGCTGATGCGGGCGATCTGGCGCGCGGCACGATGGCTGAGCGTGCCGGAGAACCGGTTGATCGCATCGGAGATCCTTGCGCGGTCGGAATATGTCAACGCCCCGGTGGATTTGCTGGAACGGACCCTGCGGGGCGAGATGGTAGTTTCTGCGCAAGGAGAGTTGCGTCAGGTACCCGATATGATCCGGTTCTTCGACGGAGCCACCAGCTTTCCATGGCGGTCGCAAGCAGCGTGGTTCGCCGCACGAATAGCGGCGCGACACGGTCTGGATCTTGGTGGGAGTATCGCCGCCGCCAAGGAAATCTGCCGCACGGATCTCTACCGTCAGAACTTGCGATCTGCCGGGGCCGATTTGCCCGGTGCGTCGGAAAAGCTTGAAGGAAGCCTGCATCATGCCACCGCGGTTGCGTCGGAACGCGGGCAGATGATCCTCGCGCCGGATTTTTTCTTTGATGGTCAGATTTTCGACTCCAGCCTTCAGAGGCGCTGAATAATCCGGCAGTAGAATGCTGCAGCTGCAAAATGGATGCCCTGTGTCGGCTTTTGTCTTGTTTCACATGAAAGACGCCGGCACCGTTGTTTAAGGAGGCGACGATGGAGTCGTTTCCACGAAATATTGGGTTCAATGCTGAACCCTCAAAGGCAAAGCCGCCTGACCAGATTGCGCCACTTTCGCGCAGGATCGGTCGGCGGCTTTTTTCGTTTCTGGTCCGCGCAGACGGGCCTCAGCCAGAGGATGACATCATGATCCGCAAGCTTTTTGCCGCGACTTCCTTCATCGCAGCCCTCAGCGCTACAGCGCTGCAGGCAGACACCTTTCCCGAGGTCGAGGATTTGACCCTCGGCTTTATCAAGCTGACCGATATGGCACCCTTGGCCGTCGCATACGAGCGTGGATACTTCGAAGATGAAGGCTTGTTCGTGACCCTTGAAGCGCAGGCCAACTGGAAAGTTCTGCTGGACGGGGTGATCGACGGCAATCTGCACGGGGCGCATATGCTGGCAGGCCAACCGCTGGCCGCGACAATCGGTTTCGGGACCGAGGCGCATATCGTGACGCCCTTCGTGATGGACCTGAACGGCAACGCCACCACCGTGTCAAACGAGGTTTGGGATTTGATGCGCCCCTCGATCCCGTCAGATGCGGATGGCAAACCTGTTCACCCCATTTCCGCCGAAGCCTTGCGCCCCGCGCTGGCGGCTTTCGCCGATCAGGGCCGCCCCTTCAACATGGGCATGGTCTTTCCCGTCTCGACCCATAATTTCGAGTTGCGCTATTGGCTGGCGGCGGGCGGTATCCATCCCGGTTTCTACAGCGCGGACAACATCACCGGCCAGATCAATGCCGAAGCGATGTTGTCTGTCACGCCGCCCCCGCAAATGCCCGCCACGTTGGAGGCGGGCACGATCAGCGGGTATACGGTCGGCGAGCCATGGAACCAGCAGGCCGTGGCGATGGGCATCGGCGTGCCGGTGGCGACCGATCTGGATATCTTCCCGATGCGCGCCGAGAAGGTGCTGGGTCTGCGGGCCGATTTCGCCGCCGAGAACCCCAACACCGTGCGCGCGTTGACCCGCGCCCTTATCCGTGCCGCACTCTGGCTGGACGAGAATGACAACGCCAACCGCGAAGAGGCTGTGCAGATCATCAGCAGCCCCAATTATGTGGGTGCCGATCCTGCCGTCCTGCGGAAATCCATGACGGGCACCTTCGAATATGAACAAGGCGATGTGCGCCCTGCGCCTGATTTCAATGTCTTTTTTCGCTACAACGCCAACTATCCGTTTGCGTCCGATGCGGTCTGGTACCTGACGCAGATGCGCCGCTGGGGCCAGATCACCGACGCGCAAACCGATGAATGGTTCATTGAAAAAGCGCGCAGTGTGTTCCTGTCGGACCTGTTCGAAGACGCGGCTCAATCGCTGGTGGACGACGGTCTGGTGCCGGCCGACGCCTTTCCGTTCGGCCATGACGGGTTCCGCCCGGTAGCCGATCACGCGATCGACGCTGTCCCCTTCGATGGCCGCGCCCCAAATGCCTATATCGACAGCCTGCCCATCGGTCTGAAGGGCAATCAGGTTGTCGTGGGCAACGAGGTGCAGGGCTAAACCCCCGCATTCCAACCAAGGAGCGCATGACATGACTTCAATCGAACCCACGCAACGCTACTCCGAACGCCGGGCGCGGCTCTTCACACGGATCAACAAGCTGGACGGCTGGTTTCAGGTGCTTGGCTTATCCTTCGTGACTCCGCTGCTCCGCGCCATCGCGGGCGATAATCCCAAAGCGCAGGCCAAGCAGATCTGGCAGCTTTTGGGCGTACCAGTGCTGGCGATCATCGGCTTTGTGCTGCTCTGGGGCAATCTGGCACCACGGGTGGACACCTCGCTGGGGGCTATACCCGGCCCTGCACAGGTGGTGGAACAGGCGGTCGTTCTGCATTCCGAGCATGTGGCCGAACAGGTTCGCAAGGCCGAGTTTCTGAACCGACAGGCCACCCGCAACGCCGAACTCATCGCAGCAGGTCAGGCGGATCGTGTGCGAGAGCGTCCCTATACCGGATCGCCCACCTATTACGCGCAAATCTGGACCTCGGTCAAAACCGTGTTCTTTGGCTTTCTCGTCGCCACTATGGTGGCGGTGCCGCTGGGGATCGCGGCTGGCCTGTCACCCACGACGAATGCCGCGCTGAACCCGCTGATCCAGATCTTCAAACCTGTCAGCCCGCTGGCATGGCTGCCGATCGTCACGATGGTGGTGTCGGCGGTTTATGTGACGCAAGACGGCATGTTCTCGCGGTCGTTCCTGACATCCGCGATCACCGTGACGCTGTGTTCGCTGTGGCCGACTTTGATCAACACAGCATTGGGGGTGGCCAGCATCGACCGCGACCTGATCTCGGTCAGTCGGGTGCTGAAGCTGAATACATGGACCAAGATTACACGGCTGGTGCTGCCCTCGGCGCTGCCGCTGATCTTCACGGGGCTGCGGCTGTCGCTGGGCGTGGGCTGGATGGTGCTGATCGCCGCTGAAATGCTGGCGCAGAACCCCGGCCTTGGCAAATTCGTCTGGGATGAATTCCAGAACGGATCTTCCACCAGCCTCGCCAAGATCATGGTTGCGGTTTTCACCATCGGCATCATCGGCTTTCTGCTGGATCGGCTGATGTATGCGCTGCAGTCGCTTTTCACATATTCGAACAACAGGTAGATCGACATGTCCATTGTGGAATTCAAGAACGTTTGCAAAGGCTTCGGCACGGGTTTGGACCGCAATGAGGTGTTGCGGAGTATCACCCTCTCGGTCGAGGAGGGCGAGTTTCTGGCCATCCTCGGCTTCTCGGGCACGGGCAAGACCACGCTGATCAACCAGATCGCCGGCCTGTCTCAACCCGATAGCGGCAAGGTGCTGTTCAAAGGCAAGCCGATCACCGGACCGGGGCCAGAACGCGGGCTGGTGTTCCAGTCCTATTCTCTGATGCCGTGGCTGACGGTTGCGGGAAATGTCGCCTTGGCCGTCGATGCGGTGCATAAATCGTCCAGTCGCGCACAGCGCGCGGCGATGGTCGACAAGTTTATCGACATGGTAGGGCTTGGCCACGCAAAAGCCCGCCGCCCGGCGGAACTGTCCGGCGGGATGCGGCAGCGGGTCTCGGTGGCGCGCGCGCTGGCGATGAACCCCGAGGTGCTGCTGCTCGACGAGCCTCTGTCGGCGCTGGATGCGCTGACCCGCGCCAATCTGCAGGACGAGATCACCCAGATCTGGCAGGCCGACCAGAAAACCGTCGTCCTGATCACCAATGACGTGGACGAGGCGATACTGCTGGCAGACCGGATCATCCCGCTGAACCCTGATGGCACGTTGGGTGCGCCGTTCAAGGTGGCGATCCCGCGCCCGCGTTCGCGAACGGCCATGAACAATGACACCTCTTTCAAACGCCTGCGCGCGGATGTCACGAAATACCTGATGGATGTGGGCATTGCCTCCAAAGTTGCGGACACCCGTAAACTGCCTCAAGTCACGCCGATTCACGGTACTCCAAAAGCCTATGCTGAGGCAGCAAGGAGTCCGCTGGACGAGAAATATCTGGAATTCTCACAACTCTCCAAGGTCTATCCGACAGCCGAAGGGCCGCTGACCGTGGTCGACAGGTTCGATCTGAAACTGAAAAAGGGCGAATTCGTCAGCCTGATCGGCCATTCGGGTTGCGGCAAGTCCACTGTACTGACCATGGCGGCGGGGCTGAACGACATCTCGGGCGGGGTGATCAAGCTGGACGGTCTGGCGGTGCGCGGCGCTGATCCCGAACGCGCCGTGGTGTTTCAGGCTCCAAGTCTTTTTCCGTGGCTGACGGCCAAGGAAAACGTGTCGATCGGGGTGGACCGCGTCTATCTCCGCGCCTCGCGCGCCGAGCGTCAGGAGGTGGTGGAATACTATCTGGAACGCGTCGGTCTTGGCGACAGCATGGACCGCATGGCGCAGGATATGTCGAACGGCATGCAGCAGCGTGTCGGAATCGCGCGGGCCTTTGCCCTGTCTCCCAAACTACTGCTGCTGGACGAACCGTTCGGGATGCTGGACAGCCTGACCCGATGGGAATTGCAGGGTGTGCTGATGGAGGTCTGGTCGCGCACCAAGGTCACGGCGGTCTGCGTCACCCATGATGTCGACGAGGCGATCCTGCTGGCTGACCGTGTGGTGATGATGACCAATGGCCCGCGCGCCCGCATCGGCAAGATCGTCGATGTGAACCTGCCCCGACCCCGCACCCGCAAGGCACTGCTGGAGCATCCTGATTATTACACCTACCGCGCCGAGGTTCTGCAATTCCTCGAGGATTATGAACATGGCGCACACAAGAAAGAGGAGGCCGCATGATGAAACGCAAACTCGTCATCATCGGGGCGGGCATGGCCTCAGGCCGTGTGCTGGAACACCTGCTGGCCGCCGAACCGGCCGGCTGGGATATCACGCTGTTCAATGCGGAACCGCGCGGGAATTATAACCGGATCATGCTGTCGCCTGTTCTGTCCGGGGAAAAGTCATACGAGGACATTGTCACGCATGACGACAACTTTTATGCGCAGCACAGGATCTCTTGCCGCTTCGGCGAAGCGGTGGTGCGGATCGACCGTGAGGCCAAGACAGTCCACACCGGCACGGGCACAACACCCTATGACAAGCTGCTGATCGCGACGGGTTCGGCACCTTTCATCATCCCCGTTCAGGGCAAGGATCTGCCCGGCGTTATAACCTATCGCGACATGGATGACACGCAGGCGATGATCGACTCCTCTGCCAATCCTGACGCAAAAGCGGTGGTGATCGGCGGCGGTCTTCTGGGGCTGGAAGCAGCGGCGGGCCTCAAGGCGCGCGGAATGGACGTGACCGTCATTCACCTGATGGGCCATCTGATGGAACGGCAGCTTGATCCCGCAGCTGGCTATCTGTTGCAAAAGGATCTTGAGGCGCGCGGCATCCGTGTCCATTGCAAAGGCGCGACCAAAGCCATTCTAGGCAATACCCACGTCGAGGCGGTCTTGCTTGAAGATGGCACGGTTTATGACGCCGATCAGGTGTGCATGGCCGTCGGTATCCGCCCTGAAACGCGTCTTGCCACGGATGCGGGGCTGGAGATTGCGCGCGGGATCGTCGTCAACGACCAGATGGTCACTTCCGATCCCGATATTCTGGCCGTCGGCGAATGTGTGGAGCATGACGGCCAGTTGTTCGGACTGGTAGCCCCGCTTTACGATCAGGCCAAGGTTGTCGCCGCCTCTTTGACCGCGCAGCCTGCCGCGTTCCAGCCTGTGCAGACCGCCACCAAGCTGAAAGTCACAGGCGTCGATTTGTTCAGCGCGGGCGATTTTGCAGATGCTCCAGGGCGCGAGGATATCGTTTTCCGCGATCCAGCACGCGGGGTCTACAAGCGGTTGGTCATCGAACAGGACCGGCTGGTCGGCGCGGTCATGTATGGAGATACGGCAGATGGATCTTGGTTCTTTGGCCTGATCAAGGACCGCACGGATATTGCGCCCTTCCGCGATACGCTGATATTTGGCCCTGCCTTTCAGGGGGGTGGCCAAACGGACCCTTTGGCAGCCGTTGCAGCCTTGCCGCTTGATGCGGAGATCTGTGGCTGCAACGGCGTCTGCAAGGGAACGATCCTGAATGCGATCGACGGAGGTGCCGCCAGTCTGGCCGATATTCGCGCAACGACCAAGGCCAGCGCCTCGTGCGGAACATGTACGGGGCTGGTGGAACAGGTGCTGGCCAGCACCTTGGGCGAGGCGTTTGAAAAGCCCGCGATGCAGCCGATGTGCGGTTGCACGGATCTGACGCATGAGGATGTGCGCCGCCTGATCAAGGCGCGCGCGTTGAAATCCATGCCTGCGGTCATGCAGGAACTGGGATGGAAGACATCTTGTGGCTGCCCCGCCTGCCGTCCTGCGCTGAACTTCTATCTCTTGGCCGACTGGCCGCTGGATTACACCGACGACGCGCAGAGCCGGTTCGTGAACGAGCGCAACCACGCGAATATCCAAAAGGACGGTACTTACTCCGTAGTCCCGCGCATGTGGGGCGGCATGACCAACCCGCGCGAATTGCGCGCGATTGCCGATGCGGCGGACAAATATACCATTCCGGCCGTCAAGGTCACGGGCGGGCAGCGTATCGACCTCTTGGGCGTGAAAAAGGAAGACCTGCCACATATCTGGGCCGATCTGAACGATGCGGGGCTGGTGTCGGGCCATGCCTATTCCAAAGGGCTGCGCACGGTTAAGACCTGCGTGGGGACCGACTTCTGCCGGTTTGGGACGCAAGACAGCACGGGGCTTGGGATCAAGCTGGAAAAACGCCTCTGGGGGTCTTGGACGCCGCATAAGGTAAAGCTCGCAGTCTCAGGTTGCCCGCGCAACTGCGCCGAGGCGACCTGCAAGGATGTCGGCATCATCTGCGTCGAGTCCGGCTTTGAAATCGGCGTCGGTGGTTCCGCTGGCATGGACCTGAAAGAGATCGAGCGTCTGGCCAAAGTCCCCACGGAACAGGAGGCCATCGACCTGACCGTGGCCTTTGTGCAGCTCTACCGCGAACACGCCAAATATCTGGACCGCCCCTATAAATGGTTGGCCAAGGTCGGGATGGACTGGGTCAAGGCACAGGTCGTCGAGGATCTGGACAACCGCGCCGCCCTGATCTCACGGTTCGATCTGTCTCAGGCGATCTACCAGCGCGATCCATGGGCGGATCGTGCGACGCCACAGGCGCAAAAGAGCTTTGCACCCTTGGCCGATCTGACGCAGGAGGCCGCGGAATGAGCTGGCTCGATATTGGCGCATTGACGGATATTCCCCCTCGTGGGGCGCGTGTCGTGAAAACGGTGCATGGCTGCGTGGCGGTGTTCCGCACCTATGATGATCAAGTCTTCGCGCTGGATGATCGCTGTCCGCACAAGGGCGGGCCGTTATCGGAAGGGATTGTGCATGGCCATGCTGTTACCTGCCCCCTGCATGGCATGGTGATCGGGTTAACCGATGGACTTGCCACTGGGGCAGACACAGGCGCTGTGGCCACCTATGCGGCGCGGGTCGACGGAGGGCGCATCCTGCTGGACGCCACCCGCCTGATCCGGGGGGTAGCGGCGTGAGCGCAATCCGCACCACCTGCCCCTATTGCGGTGTAGGCTGCGGGGTGCTGATGACTCCCGATGGCAAGGGCGGGGCCAAGGTCAAGGGTGATCCGGACCATCCTGCGAATTTCGGGCGTCTTTGTTCAAAGGGCACGGCATTGGGTGAGACGCTGGGGCTTGAAGAGCGCATCCTAACGCCGTTGATCGATGGCACACCTGACACCTGGGATACGGCGCTTGATCTGGTAGCCGATCGTTTCGAGGCCGCCATCCGCGATCACGGGCCGGACAGCGTAGCCTTCTACCTATCGGGACAGATGCTGACCGAGGATTATTACGTCGCCAACAAGCTGATCAAGGGTTATGTCGGCACCGCCAATGTAGACACGAATTCGCGCCTATGCATGGCGTCATCCGTTGCGGGGCACAAGCGCGCCTTTGGGTCTGATACCGTGCCCGGCACCTATGAGGATCTTGATCAGGCAGATCTGGTGGTGCTGGTCGGCAGCAATCTGGCTTGGTGCCATCCGGTGCTCTATCAGCGGCTGGTCGCGGCGAAAAAGGCGCGCGGCACAAAAGTGGTGGTGGTGGACCCGCGCCGCACCGCGACCTGCGATATTGCGGATCTGCATCTGTCTGTTGCTTCGGGCAGCGACGCGGCCCTGTTCAATGCACTGCTGGTCGAACTGGCCGACCGGGGGATGGTGGATCACAATTATATCGCGCGCCATGTCAGCGGATTTGACGCGACGCTGGCCGCCGCACGCGCAAGTGCCCCTGCGATGACCGGGCTGAGCTACCGCGACCTGACCACATTCCTTGACTGGTTCACCGCCACCGAGCGGGTCGTCACGGTTTATTCCCAAGGCATTAACCAGTCCGAAAGCGGCACGGACAAGGTGAACTCGATCCTGAACTGCCATCTGGCGACGGGTCGCATTGGTCGCCCCGGCATGGGGCCGTTTTCTGTGACCGGCCAGCCCAACGCCATGGGCGGGCGCGAGGTGGGCGGCCTTGCCAATATGCTGGCTTGCCATCTGGAGATCGACGATCCAGCCCACCGCGCTGCGGTGCAGGGTTTCTGGAACAGCCCGACGATTCCCAAGACGCCCGGCCTCAAGGCGGTTGATTTGTTCCGCGCCGTGGCTGCGGGGCGGGTCAAGGCGCTGTGGATCATTCACACCAACCCCGCCGTGTCCATGCCCGACGCAGATGCGGTGGCCGCCGCAATAAAGGGCTGCGATTTTGTCGTGGTCAGCGACATCACGCAGACCGACACGACGCGTCTGGCCGATGTGATCCTGCCCGCAACAGCCTGGGGCGAGAAGTCTGGCACTGTCACCAATTCCGACCGCACCATCAGCCGCCAACGCCCGTTCTTGCCCATACCGGGACAGGCACGCGACGACTGGCGCATGATCGCAGATGTGGCGACGCGGATGGGCTGGGGCGATGCGTTCGGCTGGAACAGTGCGGCTGAGGTATTTTCAGAGTATGCCGCCCTGTCGGGCGTTGCTGGCGACCTTGGCCGCGACTTCGATATCTCGGGTCTGGCTGACGTCGATTATGACGCCTTGACTCCCACTCGATGGCCGGTCAATGCACACCAGCAGGGCGGGCGCTTTTTTACGAAAGGCGGGTTCTTCACCGAGGACGCCCGCGCCCGGATGCTGCCGATCACCCCGCGCGGCCCCGTCGCCAGGACTGCGCCGCGCTATCCCTTCCGCCTGAACACGGGCCGCGTGCGCGATCAGTGGCACACGATGACGCGCACAGCCCTTTCCCCGCGCCTGAATCAGCACATTGCCGAGCCGTTCCTTGAAATCCACCCCGCAGATGCGGCAGCACTTGGCCTTGCCCCAGCGACCTTGGTCCGCGTCAGTAGCCCTGAGGGACAGGCGATAATGCGAGTTGCGATCACCGACCGGGTGCAGCGCGGTCATGTCTTCGCACCGATGCACTGGACCGCTGACACTGCTCCGACGGGCCGAGTTGATGCGCTGGTCGCAGCTGTGACAGATCCTGTTTCGGGCCAGCCTGAAAGCAAGGGGTCGGTAGTCGCCGTAGCCGCATTGAACCCATCATGGTATGGCTTTGCAGTCTCGGTCGATGCGCAGAGCCCTGATGCGACCTATTGGGCCCGCTCGCGCCATGCTGGTGGCTGGCGCTGCGAATTGGCTGGGCTTGAGGTCCCGTCCGACTGGGAAGCCTATGCCCGCGCCCTCTTCAACCTGCCAGACGCCACCTGCCTGAGCGTTGAGGACCGTGTGCGCGGCACCTATCGCCTTGCGCTGATGGAGGGCGGGCGCGCACTGGCGGCGCTTTTCGTCGCGCCCGAGCCTGTGCATCTGGCGCGCGGTCATCTGGCGGCAGCGGTGGGGCAAGCGGGAGCAGCCCTTCTGGCGGGACGTCCGGATGCGGGTGTTACCGATCCCGGCCCGACGGTCTGCGCCTGTCTGAATGTGGGGCTGAACACGATCACGACCGCGATTGCGGCGCAGAGCCTGAAAACAGTGGATGAAATCGGCGCGGCTCTGCAAGCGGGGACAAGTTGCGGATCCTGCCGCCCGGAACTGGCCGCCCTTCTGGCGCAACGGCTGGAGGCTGCTGAATGGCTCTGTTGCACAAATCCTGTGAGGGATTCATCTCGTGAATCCAGCGTGGTAGCTGGGATGCATGAGCAGACACATACCCCCGACCTACAAGACCACGAACTGGCCAGCCTACAATGAAGCG
>NZ_JARAMP010000032.1:0-28932 GCF_028802875.1 Seohaeicola sp. 4SK31
CCACAGTGAAAATCCTCCCGCCCTCCCTGTCGCCAGAAAGGGTAAAGGTGGACGACTTTTACGCCGCCCGCAGCAGGCTCATCCCGCCGCTACCGTGGCCGACTTTCGCACCGCCGTTCTCAGGTGCAGGTGGCGGGTTTTTTGTCGGACAGGATCAGTTTTGTCGCAAACGAGGCCGTATCCGAGTCTGCCGTGCCGACTCCTGGTGCTCCGTCGGCACTGGCCGAGTTGTCATTCTGGGATGCGGCGCGCGACATCGGCTCGGCGACCGCGTTCGAGAGCTATTTGCAACGCTACCCGCAGGGCCTGTTCGCAGACGAGGCGCGCGCAAGCATCGCTGAGATCCGAACCACCCCACAACGTCAGGCCGAAGCAGGCGAAGCTGCCTTGGACCTGAACCGCGAGGCGCGGCGCGACGTGCAGCGGGATCTGTCCCTTCTGGGGTTTGATCCACGCGGTGTGGACGGCGTGTTCGGCCCCGGTTCCCGGGCGGCCATAAGCGCGCATCAGCGCAGTCTTGGACTGCCGGAAACCGGCTTTCTGAGTGCTGAACAGTTGCGGGTCTTGCGTCGGGATGCCGCCGTGCGTGCCGCCGAACTGGAACGAGAGGCGCAGGAGCGCCGCGAACTGGAGGAAACCCAGGATCGTGCCTATTGGGACAGTGTTGGACGCGGACAAGACGAGGCGGGCCTGCGGGCCTATCTGCAACGCTATCCGGATGGACTCTTCGCAGATCTGGCGCAGCAACGGCTTGACCAGATCGATGATGATAGCCGCCAGCAAGCCGCCGCGGAGGAGCGCAACCTGTGGGACCGCGTTCGCCAACAGGACAGCCCCGAGGCTTACCGGCAGTTCATGCAGACTTTTCCTGACAGCACGTTCAACGAAGCCGCGCGCGCCCGTCTAACGCAGTTGGAGGCAGAGGATGGCAACAGGGCCGAAGTGGATGCCGCCCGGGCCGAGGAAGCGCAGGTTGCCGGCAATCAGATCGTGCGCGCGCTGGTTGAGCAGCGCTTGAACCAAGTCGGCCTCGCACCAGGCGCTTTGGATGGCAACTTCGACGAAGAAACTCGCCGCGCGATCCGGAGGTTCCAGCAGGCCGCGGATCTACCGGTCACCGGATATGTTACGCAGGCCACGATGGTCAGGTTGCTGGCGTCAGGCACCCTCAGGCGGGATTGAGTGGGTTTTGGATGCGGCACCAATGCTGGAACGTAGTCTGCGGCGGCCTCCACGAAACGCCTTCAAGCCGGACCGAAGTTATCCTGTAAGAAGCGGGGAAGGGCTAAAATTACATATCACGCCTAAAATTGAACCTACTATTTGACCCTCAACTGGGCGCCGCAAATGGACAACCGCCTTGGCCGACAGTGAAAGCCTTGCCGGTATCGACAGCCTACATCTAGTATTCTGCACCTGACATAAGCTTTCCAGCTCGCCTCTGGTGTGCCTCCACCGTTCGGAGAAGGTCTGAGTGTCTGCTATGCGCAGATTGCGCAATTGCGCCCTGCTGATCGACGGACGCAGATGAAGCAATGTTGCTGAATCAAATCGCTCAATCAATTGTTTGCCGATGCTGGATTACGCCTACGTTTGAGTGGTCGGCTCCCAAGCTGATCACCAAACCGGACTGGTCGCATGTCAGGTGTCCAATATTACTCAGGTGATGCCTCGGTTAGCACGGGTCGCCCGTCTTCACGCCACTCAGGAAGACCGCCCTCAAGCCGCTTTGCGTTCAGCCCGTGCTTGCGCAATGCTGCGACCGCCTGATGGGCATATATGCAATAAGGCCCGCGGCAATAGGCGACGATTTCGGTTCCGGGGTCGAGGGTGGGAAGGATACGTTCCAGATCAGCAAGCGTGATGTTGCGCGCGCCGGGGATGTGCCCGCTGGCGTATTCGTCCGCGGGGCGCATGTCGAGAACCGTCACGGAACCTTCGGCCAGTCGCACAGCAAGGTCATCGCGAGTCACCGGTTTCGGCGCGTCTTGCCCATCGGACAGGCCGCGCAGGATGTGTTCAACCTGCGCCAGGTTCCGCTCGGCGACGATGCGCAGCAGGTCCATCAGCGCCAGTGTCCGTGCGTCGGTGAGCCGGTAGATCACCGCCTTGCCGTCGCGGCGGCTGGTAACAAGGGCGGCACGGCGTAGCTGCTGCAAATGCTGCGAACAATTGGCGACGGTAAGCCCGGTCTTGTCGGCCAGCGCCTCCACTCCGCGTTCTCCTTGCGCCAGCTGTTCCAGCAGAGAAAGCCGCGCTGGCGCTGAGAGCGCGCGGGCAACAAGCGCGTATTCCTCGAGCAGGGCTGTCTTCGGGCTGGTTGACATCGGGAACTCCAAGCTCTAATCATTCAAGCGTTAAATTGAATGATAGCCATTTTGCCGATTTCCGCAACCCTCAGGGTCAAACCTATGTCTGAAACCATCCTGTCCGCCGAACCCGCGATCCGCCTCAGTATCTTTCTTGGCGTGCTGGCGGTGATGGCTCTCTGGGAGGTCGCAGCCCCCCGGCGGCGGCGTGACATTCCGCGGGTGATCCGCTGGACGAACAATCTGGGCCTCGTGGTGCTCGACACCGTGATCCTGCGGCTGACCTTTCCCATAGTCGCAGTCGGTCTTGCCGTGATGGCCGAGAGCAACGGTTGGGGGTTGTTCAACAACATAGACGTCCCGGTCTGGGTGGCCATCGTCGTCTCGATGCTGCTGCTTGATCTCGCGATCTACCTCCAGCACGTCATGTTCCACGCGATCCCCGCCCTGTGGCGGTTGCACCGGATGCACCATGCCGATCTTGATTTTGACGCTACGACTGGCCTTCGTTTTCATCCAATCGAAATCCTGATCTCCATGGGGATCAAGCTGGCGGTGGTCGCGGCCCTCGGACCGCCCGCCATTGCCGTGCTGCTGTTCGAGGTGCTCCTGAACGCCACGGCGATGTTCAACCACGCCAATATCGCCCTGCCGCGCCCGGTGGACCGCGTGTTGCGCCTGTTCGTCGTTACCCCAGACATGCACCGGGTCCACCATTCCGTCGATCCGCGCGAGACAAACTCGAACTACGGCTTCAACCTGCCGTGGTGGGACCGGCTGCTCGGCACCTACATCGCTCAGCCGGCCAAGGGCCACGAGGGGATGGAGATCGGGATCGAGCAGTTCCGCACACGCCGCGACCTGTGGCTTGACAGGATGTTGATCCAGCCCTTGCGCGGGCCAGCATCAGGCCATGCGCTCGATCCTCAGAACACGAAAAAGGAGCCCGCGGAATGACCGCAAGCACGTTCACGCGCGGCATCCGCGAGAACAGGGCTCAGATCGCGCATCAACTGATCCAGGTGATGCTGGTGGGCTTCGCCATCGGTATGACGCGCACGGTCGTCCCGGCGCTGGCCGAGAGTGAATTCGGGCTGGAGCGCGGCTCGCATCGGGATCGCTTGGCAAATCTTCAGGGCGATACCAGACGGTCTTGCGGGCCTCGTGGTCATAGTATGGCAAGCCACGCAGATCCTGTGGCTCGATCGTGGTCAGCCGCAGATCAAAGAGCTTAGCACCCATGCGGTCAGCGAGTTGCTGGACCACCTGATTTTTGCCAACGCCCGGTCGACCGTGCAACATCCATGACGCCGTGAAGCCGCCTGCACTTTGTGACTTCCACCCCTCGTAAAGAATGTCGAGGATGGCGCTGCCTGGCAGGCTGGCCGCGTTCAGGCTTTTGCGGCGATGGCATGGAAGACAGTTTCCGCGCCGAGTATTTCCGTCTCGTTCAGTGATCTCCACCACAGTTTCGGTTGTCATGTTGTAGCTTGATTTGGAATAGGGTGCGTATCCTCGCTGTCCCACTTTGGTCTGTTAATGATATTGGGGGCGGTCCCATCATAGACCTTCCACATGACAACCTATCCCAATGCCTATCTTGTTCAAAAGGTTAGTATTTTGTCCTATGTCCTTGAAGGAAGAGGACAAGACAATGTCACCTGAGAAAGTCTCGGCAACGGATTTCACCCGTCATTTTGCAAAGATGCAGGAAGACGTAGCTAAGTGCGGGGCCATTGAAGTCAGCAGTCATGGACGTATTGTGGGGGCTTTCGTGTCTCCCGAGGTGCTGGCCGAACTGCAATGCTTGCGCGCCAAAGAAGCCGTTGAGCGCGCCAGTGCCGTTCCGCATCCAACCAGACCAGAGCCGCCTGAAGTGATCGTGGAATCCCGCGAAGTAGAGGTTGACCTGTGGCATCGCCGATAAACTGGATGTGGTGCAGTTCTCATGTTCAGCGGATGCCTACCGCCAGAGATTTGCGCTGCGACGAGAATTCGCTTTCAAATGATCACCGCTTAGAAGAGAGATCCATGATCTCGGGGGAAACAAGCAAATGCCCACCATATCGCTGACACTTCAGAACGTGAACGGCGATCCATTAACGAGCGGCGGTAGCATAAACATAACGACCGGGACCACCATCGGTGCAGTTTTCAACGAATCCTCAGGTTCGGTTTCTCTAAATACCGTGCTTGCAAATGACTCTGTGACTATAGCCGGATTTACATATTCTTACGATTACCTTGGATCGGGCAATGTAAGGGGTGATGAGAACCAAGGGGCGGCTTTTATACGTATCACTTCCTCGCAACCGGGCGCGCCGATCCCGGTCGGCGGGACTTTTGCAATCGATTTGACAGGCGAACCGGGTGATGCAACCTATCCCAACCTGCAAAACGGAAACACGCAACTAACGGTAGCCGGACTTAACACATCATCTCCGACACCGTTTCCTGGCGTGCCCTGTTTCGTCGCAGGAACCTTGATAGAAACATTGCGCGGTGAGGTGGTGGTTGAGGAACTGAGGGTAGGGGATCCTGTCCGCACCATGGATTGTGGCTATCAAACAATCTGCTGGATTGGTCGGCGGCGGCTCAGCCAGGCTGAACTCGAGGCCAACCCTCAACTCATCCCCATCCGAATTCGGGCAGGCTCGCTGGGTGCTGGTAAACCCAATACGGATCTACTTGTATCGCCTCAGCACCGGGTTCTTGTCCGCTCGAAAATCGCTGAGCGGATCTTCAGTAAAGTCGAGGTTCTCGTCCCAGCAAACAAGCTTGTTGCCATTGATGGGATCGATGTCGAGTGGGAGGCGCAGGGAGTGGAATATTTCCACATCCTGTTCAAAACTCATCAGATTGTGTTTTCCAACAGAACACCGACCGAAAGCATGCTAACAGGGCCTGAGGCCCTTAAAGCTGTTTCGCTTGACGCAAGACACGAGATCGAAACGCTCTTTCCTGAGATAACGGCACCAGACTTTGTGCCAGTATCAGCGCGGTTCATCCCAGACAATGGAAAACGGATGAAGGAATTGGCGCAGAGACTGCAGAGGAATAAAAAGCCAGTGGTGGAGGATTTCACTGTCTGACGTCATCGGCAGCGTATGTTTGTAATTCGTTGAACTTTACCGCCAGATCGGCACCCTGCAGGGCGATGGCGTGGACGTCGAAGGCAGCCAGTTCAAGGACTTAAATAGCCAGGCAGGAGCTACAGCAAATACATTGTCAGCTGTCTCGCTCACATCAAAGGCTGTGTAGAATTTTACATTAACGAGATGGTCTGGATCTACCGTCAGGAAGCAGGCGCGGTTCCCGCGTCCCACGCTCGACGTAAAAGGCGGGAAATATGCATTCGAAGTGGACTCTTCGGTACAATCCAAAATACAGACGAGGCGAATGGGCTTTGGCTCTATTCTGCTAATCAATGTGTTTTATGGGGATATCCACCCAAAAAGTTGTTCCGTCAACATTGCTTGAATAGCCAAGATGTCCTCGAATATGCTCGACCAAGTGTTTGGCAATGGCGAGGCCAAGTCCGGCGCCTTCTTTCCTTCTTGTGCTGGTGGGGTCAGCTTGCACAAAAGTATCAAAAATGAACTCTCTCATTTCCTCCGGAATTGGACGGCCTTGGTTAGAAATAGACACTCGGACGAAGCTATTTATTGCTTGTACATTGACAGTCACGGTTCCCAAGCGCTCAGAAAACTTGATGGCGTTAGCAATTAAGATACCAAAAACACGTGAAAGTTTTTCTGGATCCGAACTGCAGATCAACCCTGCATCTCCGTTGACGCATTGTATTGCGACCGAAGCAGTCGCCGCCCTAAATTGATTGGCTCCAATGACATTCTGAACAAGCTCGGACACATTGACGTCCTCCAACAAGGGCTCGAAGATGTCAGAGGTCAGCGTTTCCATTTCCAGAACGTCGTCGAGTAGCGACTTCAGGCGCCTCGCATTTTTGGACGCAACTGCTATCAGGTTCTGATCGTTGTCTGTCTTGGTCCCAATCGACATGTGTTCAAGAAGTGTGAGCGCGCCAATGATCCCGGTCAAAGGAGTACGCAGTTCGTGATTTACCGTCGTTATAAACTCACTTTTTAAGTGCTCTAAGCGACGAGCTGCTGTGATATCCTGTATCTGCGATATATACATTACAGGAAGTTCATTTTCGTCCCTAACAACGGTCAAATTTAGTATGCCGGTTAGAAGTTTGCCGCTGGAATGGATATAGCGCTTTTCAAGCGCAACGCTCTTTTGATGGCTGGCAACCATTTGTCTTGCGACCATTACGGTTGCATCACGGTCTTCAGGGTGAGTGACTTGCTTGAACCCCACCTGCATCAACTCTTCCTTAGAGTAGCCAAGAAAATTGCATAATGCGGGGTTCACGTCGATCCAGACGCCATCCATCGCTGTGAGCGCCATTCCAATCGGAGAATGCTCCATAGACGCTCGGAAACGCCGCTCGCTTTCCCTCAGCTTAGTAAGCACCGTCTCGTCATGTGTCAGATTGTCACCGCCCAAGATAATGGTCCGTTCATGTTTAGGCTCGGTGTTGCCAGTCTCAGTCTGGGCTGGCTACATAGAGTGGTCCGATCTGATTGTTAGTGCATCACTGCACCAAGGTGCAAGGAACCGTGCTGGTGTTCACTTTGGGAAAGCTGCGATGCAGAACAATTACTTGAAATTGACCGGTCGCTTTGAGCGGACCGTATCGCAGCAGACGGGTCAACTTCAAAAACCACAGGCAGTCATTCATGCATCACATATGCGATGACGGACAATTTTTTCAATGAATCTGAAAATTCGGTTGACCATCCCGGGGTAATCAATGGGTGCACACGGTTCCGACCAGAAGAGTGGCAGCGTCGATTCCGAATGCGCTTTCCAGATTCTCGCCGAAGAGGCCGAGCCACGCCTCTTGGGCGCGGTAGGCCACAACCTCACGTTCAGCCGGGCAGGCAAAGCGCATGTCGGAGACCGCCTGGAGGTGGTGCACCATCTCATGCACGAGGACTGAAAGATCGGCAGGGGTACTGCCGGTCCAACTGTCTGAAAGATAGATCGTGCGGCCTGGGTGGTCATAGACGGCGACTACCTCACCGGGGCGCAATGCTGCTGCAACGCCGTAACGCATCTCGACCAGTTTAGCGTCTGTTATGGTGACAAGAAGGGGTGGTTTCGTCGAGACCGCAAGGTCGAAATTAGTGGAAAGCCACAGCATCACAGTGTCGAGCAAGGCAGGTGGTTCGCGCGTTGATCCAAAAGCGGCGGACCCCGCAAAGGCAATGCACAGCGCGAGAACGGCGGGAGCTTTGCACAATATTTTCATGGTGGTCCTCCATAAAATGGCCGTGGACTGACTGGGACCACAGCAGCAGCAAAAGAGGAGGGGAGTCATGAAACTACGCTGAAAAAACCGTGAAATTGTGCTACAATTCTTCATTAAGTGCTCTGGAGCCTCTACATGGACACGTCTCTGACCACTCCCTTCGGAGGGTTCGTCCTGAACCGGGCGCGCGGGTGCGTGGAAGATACCCGGGGAGACGAGCGCTTTTTGCGACCGAAGTCATACCGCCTGCTCGAGGTCTTGCTGGACCGACGCGGAAAGCTGGTGAATAAGGATGATTTGGCTCGCGAAGTGTGGCCGGATGTCTGCGTATCAGACGATTCCCTCGCGCAGTGTGTCAGCGACATCCGACGAGCGCTTGGGCCAGAGGGTGCAGGTCTGCTGCGCACTGTGCCGCGTCGCGGCTATATGCTGCTGGACGAGGATGCGATCCGCGAATGTCCGGGCAAGATGCGGGCCAGATCCTGGAAGTTTGGGGTCGGAATCGTGACTGCTGGCATCCTCGTGGTTTCTGCCGGGCTTTGGTGGTTGGCGCCTCAGCCCGTGAAGGTAACGATGGCCATCACGGAAGACGTGACGCTGCCGGCTGAAGCGCGAGCTGCAGCGCTGCTTGACGCACGCGACTGGCGTAGGCGCGAGAACAATGACGAAGCGCGCACGCTTCTGGAGGCGGTGCTTAGGGAGGACCCAGATAATGCGGACGCCTGGGCGAGCCTCGGCCTGACGTATTGGCTTGAGGTCCGACATGTGGCTTGGGGCGGCGGAAGGCGCGAAATGAAGCAAGCGCTTGATATGGTGGAGCGTGCGATTGCCATCGGCGGCAGCGCACGGTCGCACCGACTACTTGCGGAAATGCGTCTTTTAGCGCCATTTCCTGATATGCGATCCCCGGTCGATGCGCTCGCCAATGCGAGGGCGGCGGTGGCGCTCGACCCTTCAGATGCTGACAATTTGGCGGTACTGGCGCAGGTCTTTGTGTTGACTGGTCGCGCGAAAGACGCGGTTCACGCCATTGAAAAAGCGCGGCACGGCGACCTGACAGCGCCAGATTGGCATCGCGAGATTGCGGGGCTGAGTTACCTTCTCGTGGGCGAACCTGCTCGTGCGGTCGAGGAATTCGGGCCGCTGCATGGTGCGGGAACCTTTGTTAGCGCGCGGTGGTGGCCCGGCTGGCTGCTGGCGGCAAGTCTCGCTCATGCGGGGCGGGTCGAAGAGGCGACGATGGTCATTCGCACTGCACAAAACGGCCGGCCTTTACAGTCTATGGCAGGAATAAGCCAGTCCTTGACTGGCTTTGCTGATACAGCGGGTCTTGATGTCGTTTTGGACGGGCTCAGAATGGCCGGGGTTACAGACTGAGCCGATCAGTCGACGTAAGCACGTGTTTCCCAGTCGCTGTAGCCCCTTTGGAACTCACGATACCCATGCCAGACATTGGCAAAAAGCGGATCGCGGGCTGTGTCTTCGGCGATTACCTCCTCCCACGCTTGGCGTAGCGCGACGAGCGTATCTTTTGGCCATGAATGCAGTTCAACGCCCAAAGCGCGGAACCGCGCCAGTGCGTCGATCTGTTCCACCACTGCTACCGAGGCCGCCCATGCAATCGTGTCGCTGCACGCAGCCCTGATAGCTGTCTTATGATGATCCGAGAGCGAAGCCCAAGATTGCGCGGACATGAGAACCTCAAGCGGGGTAGCAGGCTGCTGCCATCCCGGAAAGTAGAGGTGCCCAGTAATTTCGGCGATCCCCAGTTCAAAATCGATTGAGGGCAGCGAGAATTCGGCTGCGGAGATGAGCCCCGCCTCGAACGCCAAACGGATTTCACCTGCTGGCAGATCGTAGGGAATGGCGCCGAGCTTGCGCAACACCCGCCCGCCGTAGCCGAAGCTTCGTATCGCCAGCCCGTCGAGATCCTCTGGTCCAGCGATCGGCTTTGTGAACCACCCGCCGCCTTCGGCAGGAAGGGCACCGCAATACAAGCTTTTGAGTCCGTGACGCGCGTAAATCGCATCAAGCGCCGCAGCGCCGCCACCTTCTTTCATCCAAGCAGTGAAGCCTGCTGGATCGGGGCCAAAGGGAAACCCGCCAAAGATCGTTAGCGCCGGGTCCTCACGGTAATGGTGCCCCGCAGATCCCCAGACTGCATCAACAAGACCGGACTCGAGCGCGGCGAAAGTGTTCTGGTCGAGCACCATACGATCGTGCACTTCAATGACGAGGCTGCCGCCGGACAACTGCCTAACCCTCTCGGCGAAATAAGTGCCGGACTCACCGAATAGCTTTGGGTGAAGCACACTGTTCATCCGCCAGTTCAGCGTTTTTTCTTGACTTATTGCCGATCCCGCCAAAAACGACCCTGCGAAGATTGGCGCTGCCAGAAGGGCAATCCGGAACAACGGCATCAAGACGTCCTTAAATTGCTGCGATGGCAAAGAAGACCTGATTGTCTTCTGACAATAGCATGGCGCAGACAAAGCTGGGCATAAACTTTCGGATCTGAATTTCACGAAGGCTGCCTACACGGTCTTGGCGTAGATAGCTCGCATGGGAGCGCCTCGACATTAAACGGTTGGCGCTCCACCATCACTTCGGGGGACGCGATGGCTTGATTGGCGAAATGTCGGAAGGCTATAGGCTCAATCGGCGCGGGACGACGGTGTGCCGATTGAGCCTTTAGGAAGGCTCCGGAATACCTTGCCACAAGTGCTCTGCCACCCGGGCCTAACGATACTTGTTCTCAGCCGGCCGAATGTATTTCCATAGCAGGCAAAACGGATCACCGACGAAATCTCGGCCCTTCTGGCTGAAGCCAGCCTGCCAGATCACAAAAGGAGGCTGTGGCTCGAGATACTCTTGGACACTTTCTCGCATCGCGTCGACCGGATCGCCCCACAACGGAATGAACTTGTAGCCTCCTGCATTAGAGACAGCACTAACGAGGTCAGGGCCGCTCGCCTCGCTACGTGGCTCCGAGAAGATGGGAATCTCGACCCCGAGGATGTCCCGAAGCGTCTTTTCCACTTTCATTCACCTTCTTCCTTGGTTCAGGCGGGATAGGCCCTTGCGGAAATGACAACGGCCGGTATCGGGATCGTCCATTCCGGCCCGTCGCCGTGATTTTCGAGGACCCGCTGCACTACGGCAGCCCGGATCGCACGCGCGTTGTCCTCGGGCTGAGGTCGCAGCAAAGCGCCGCCCCGGGCCGTGCCCTCACGGAAAAAGTCGAATGCGGTGCCCGGGTCATTCACACACCAACTGGACCCGACGACTTTGCAAGAAAACTCATTAAAGCCAGCGATCTGCAGCTCGGGATAAGCGATTTTCGGGTCGGCATAGTCATTGGCGCCTGGTCCAGGCGGCAACGCGATATCCGGCGATCCATAGATTCCGATTGCGTTGAAGACATAGCCGAACGCACCATCAACTTCGGGACCGCACCATGTTGAAAAGGCAATCCGGCCGCCGGGCCGCAAAACCCGCCGCGCCTCTGCCAGTACACGAGTTGGCTCGGGGACATGAGGCATGCCGAAGCCGATAGTGACCGCGTCAAAACCGGCATCTACGAAGCCAAGCTGCATCGCGTCGCCATTAACGAAGTGCGCACCGGGAACGGCGGCCTGCGCAATGGCGAGCATAGCGGGCGAAAAGTCGAGGCCGGTCACCTTCGCGCCGGCCTCGACCAAAGCGGCCGACACGTTCCCGTGCCCGCAGCAGAGGTCGAGAACTTCCATGTTTGGCCTTGCTTTAACGGCAGACACCAGATGCGGGATGACCATGTCCGAAGCCTTTGCGAACCCGCTTGCATAGGCTTTGGCAACGGCCGGCTGTGACCATTCGCGTTTTTCCAACTCGGCAAAGGCTTTGGTATTTCGCATGTTGCGCCCCCCTCGTTTCGTAAGTCGCGCAGCGGACCCCTCGCAAGAATTTACCACAGTCTATCCGAAATTCGCTGGAAAACCTGCAAAACGCGTTTCCCGGCTTGAGCTCTTATTGGTGTTTTGTTTCGTGTAAACGCTTAGGCTGGGTGTTGGGCGAACCGAGCTTGGCAGCTATTGATTGATGGGTCGATCCAACTCTGCCAATAGCCACTCCGCTGCGCGGATGACGCGCGCACTGATACCGTAACCGCTCAGTCCGGATGGATGTCGCGCGGCGTGCACCCGGCGTCGAGCACCGCTGCCATCCAGTTCACTTCGATCGCGCGCCCCTGATCCGCCAGCCAAGCCTCCTGAAGCCGGTAGGCGGGCAGTTCCTGCGCGGCGGGGCAATACCAATGATGCGGCGCCTGACGATGATGCACCAGTTCATGCAGAAGTACGCTGATGTCGTCCGCATCGCGATGGTCCCACGGCTGAACCAGCAAAATCTCGGACCGATCCGGATCGTAGAGGCCCCTCAAGGGACCGCGCTGGGAACCGGCTGTCGCGCCCCGCCGTGCCTCGGCCTGCCATCGGCTAACGAAGCGGACACGCGGCAGCGCATCACGTCTGGGCCAGTCGGCTTCCGCGTCAAGCCAATCCTCGAGGCCGGAAACCAGCGCGTTCATATCGTCCTTCTGGCGCCACTCGGACGGTGCTATGAGGTGGACGGCGGTTTCTGCTTGGGGCAGCGCCGTAAAAAGCGTGGTGAGGGCCGTGGCGAGCACCACAGCAATACGGGAGCAGGACATGGCACCCTCCGATGTGTGATTTTGCGATTTTGTGATCCGATGCTAAGCTGAAGAAGCAACGGCACCGAACGATCACTTTTCAGTTTCGCGTGAGCTCAATTCAGGCAAAGACATGGGACGCAAGCTTCCCCCCTTCGCCGCCGTCCGCGCCTTCGAGGCCACTGCGCGGCACATGTCGGTCAAGACCGCGGCGGACGAATTGTGCCTGACGCCCTCTGCAGTGAGCCACCAGATCAAGTCGCTGGAACGATTTCTGGACACGCAGCTTTTCGAGCGCTCCGGCAACCGTATCGCGCTGACCCTAACGGGCGAGGCCTATGCCGGGAAGCTGACCCACCTGCTCGACGCCATTTTCCAAGAGACTGAGGCCGTTCGTGCGCCGCCCCGCATCTTGCGCGTCCTGTCGACGCCGGGGTTTGCCGCACGCTGGCTGGTGCCGCGTCTGCCTAAGCTCGACTTTGCTCAGGACATCCGACTTCGGGTTTCGAACGGGGCCCCCTCGCTCGATTTCGCCTCGAACGACGCAGATGTGGTGATCCAATGGTCCGATCGCCCGACACCGGGCCTGCGGGTGGAGCCATTGATGGCCTCGGCCCGCTATCCCGTGATCTCACCGAGATTGCGGGAACTTGCGCGCGTCCGGCGACCGGAGGATCTGCTGCGGCTCACGCTATTTTATGACGAGACCGACGATGCTTGGCCCGACTGGTTCGCCGCGGCTGGATTCTCTGGGATAGACCTCCCGCCGGGGCCAACCTATCCCAACTGTGAACTATCGACGACGATGGTCGAACAGCATCAGGGCGTATCGCTCGCTTACGACGCCGTGGTACGCAATACTATCGCTTCTGGCCGGCTTGAGCGGCTCTTCGACGTGACCACGTCGTCGATATCGATCTACGCTATCGCTTGTCCTGAGGCGCGCGCGGAAGAACCCCGGATCGCCGCGTTTCGGTACTGGCTGCTTTCAGAAGCCGAGGCAGAGGGCGTCACGCCAGGGCATATGCCTCGCGCCGCAGAGTGACCCAACCCAGTCGGCCGGCGCGAAAGCGCCTGCGGGGCCAGGGTATAGTTTGAACGCAGGGTTGCGAGGTCGGAGGGCACGTCTGGAGACGCGAATCGACCTTGGCATTGATCCCGGCGATGTCGGATGCGGTAGAGATTCCGGCGCTGGCTGCTGGTGGTATTATGGCGGCAGAGACATGGCGGCGGCTCTGATGCTCGGAGCTGCCGGGGTATTGCTGGGATCACGTTTTCTGGGCCAGTCCAGAAGCCAAGATCCACGAGACCTACAGAGAGCGTGTGGTAGCAGCCGCCGAGACGGACACTGAAAGGCTTGCCGACCTGCGAATTTGATCAATCAGCGCTCTGAACTTGCCGGTTGGACACCTACCAGAGGCGACTGCGCCATCCAGTCCTGGGCGGAATTGATCAGATGCCTGTCGCCGTCGATAAAGGCGGAACGGGCATCGGTTGCATCTTTGACGCTGATATCTCCCAACCAAAGCGCAACCAATGTTGCAAGTGGCGCCGTCAAGTAGATGTCCACGTCGTGGCCCGGGTCATCGGGGCACAAATCCACCGCATCCCCGTTCGCAATGACCCACCAAGTGTTGAGATCGATCCGGTCCGAAATCTGCACGAGGATCACGGTTTCCCCATCCGGTAGCCCTTGAGTTTTCAGGGTGCGGTGAAAATCCCACATGAACCCGCCGACGTCACAATCCTGTGCAGCGATACTGCGTTTGCGCCAGCGCATCCCCCAGATCGCCATGCTCTCGACAATTGGGCCAAGCTCGCGCCCTGAGCGGGTGAGCCTGTATTCGACAGCTTGCATAGTGGCGGATGGTTTTCGAACAATGATCTCTGCAGCTTCAAGCGTTTTTAACCGCTTGCTCAGGATCGACGGCGACATGCGCGGGATCGCTTTTTGAAATCCACCGAAACGGGTTGTTCCCAGAAACATCTCTCGCAGCAGGAGCAGCGTCCACTTGTCGCCAAGGATGTCAGCGGAGGCCATCGCCGGACACAAGCTGCCTGATACGTTGCGGGTTTTCTCATCCATCGCCCAGCCTACTGCCAAGTCGCCCGCGTTAGCAACTACGGTTTCTGTAGCGGTTTCATACGGATCAAGAAGTATCCATCGGCTTCTGAAGGGCACATTCTGTAGCGGCATCCGGTCCATCGGGTGTATTCAATGGAAAGGAGCCCGCCATGGGCCGTTCAGCTACATTTCTGTATGGCATAATCGCCTATACCATCTTTCTGGTCACCTTCCTCTACACGATTGGTTTCGTGGGTAATATCCTCGTCCCGAAATCAATCGATTCCGGCACACCAGGCCCGATCACCGCTTCCATATTTATCAATCTGGCTCTGCTTTCGGTTTTCGCAATTCAGCACAGCATCATGGCCCGTTCCGGATTCAAGCGAGTTTGGACAAGGATCATTCCCAACGCGGCCGAACGCAGCACCTACATACTGATGACTTGTGTTGCGCTTGTCCTGATTTTCCTGTTTTGGCAGCCCGTTCCGGACGTAATCTGGAGCTTTGACAACCAAGTCGCTGGCGTCATCCTGACCGCGTTGTTCTGGTGCGGATGGCTGCTCGTTCTGTCCTCAACCTTCATGATCGACCATTTGGATCTGTTCGGCCTGAAACAAGTCTTTGCACATCTGAAACAGCGTCAGGCGGTGAAGCCGAATTTCGTCAAGACGGGTTTTTACCGGCTGGTTCGGCATCCGATCATGACCGGGTTTTTAATCGCCTTCTGGGCCACGCCAACCATGTCGGCGGGCCATCTGATGTTTGCGCTTGTGATGACCGGTTACATCGTGATTGCCGTTTTGTATCTTGAGGAGAAAGACCTGATCGCCAGCATCGGGGATGACTATTTGACCTACCGGAACGAGGTCCCCGCCTTTGTGCCCGGCTTCAGGCGAGGACGCTAACATGACGCTCGATCCCAAACACCTCGGACAGGTTCAGGCCCTCGTCACTACCCCGCCACCCAGTGTTCAGGACCGACAACTGCCTCTGCGCGGCCAATATCGGGACACACCGGACGCGGCTTGGGTGTTCGATCACGCCTACACATCGGACGCCCAGATCCCCGCGAAGCATCCCTTCCATGGGCATGTTATCTGCGGTGAAGGCTTCCCGGTAAACATTCCGGTTTCAGTGCATAAGGCTGTTGGCGGCGAAAGTGACTTTCCCTGTCCGGGTGAGCTGTTGGCCGCAGCCTTGGCAAGCTGTCTGGATACGGCGATCCGCATGGTAGCCAACATAAAGGGGATAGAGCTGAAGCATCTGCAGGTTCATGTCAGTCTCGGTGCGGATGTGCGCGGTGCCCTGATGACAGGCGAAAACGTGCCAGTCGGTTTTCAGAGCGCCAATATGAAAGTTGAAGTAGAAGCGCTGGATGACCTGCCAGAGGCGCACCTGCGCGCTTTGGTCGCCGCCGCAGAGCGAAGCTGCGTCATTCTGCAAACACTCCGTGCTCCGCCATCTGTGGACGTGGAATTTTGCAAGGCTCCGTTGGAAAACAAAAACCGCCAATCGTCGAGGTTCTATCGGAGATAGTCTCGTTTACGGACAGTGAACGAAAGTCAGTCCCGATTGCCGGTCACTTTGAAATTGCTGCTCGGTGCTTGAACGACCAGTTCTGTGAAGCCGCGGCGCGGCATCGAGCTGATCGATGGATGTCGGCTTTGGGCCGTTAGTTTAGATGGCCCAGTTCCTTAAATTTCAAAGGTCTTTGCAATTGCAAGAGCATTCTCCCTACTTGTCTCCGCAGAATGCTACGCAGCTCGGCACTGTCGTGTTGATATGGATCATGGTCCGGGCGCCGTTGTTCCAATACGAATCAAATTTGGAACGTGGCCGTCGTCGATGCCACGCAAAGGGAGTCAAAGTATGGAATTCAGGAATAGAGCGATTGTCTCAAGCATGGCAGGCGCACTCAGCATCGCGGCGACGTCGACGATGGCACAGGTCGGGGAAACTCCGGTTCGAAACATACCTTACTATTATGGACATGACATGATGTGGGGCGGCGGCCAGTGGGGAGGCTTCGGAATGGTACTTGGACCGATTCTGATGATCCTGATCGTAGTTGGGATCGTTGCCGGCGTCATATATCTACTGCGCGTGTTCGGCGTGGTCGGACCCGTCGGCAGCAGTCAAGTAACGCACGACCGAGCCATGGCGCTTCTGAAGGAACGCTATGCCAAAGGGGAAATCGACTCGACCGAGTTCACTGAACGCAAGAAGCTGTTGGCTGATTAAACCGTGTTTCGAGAAAACATTTGCGTCAGCACAGCCGGGTTCCGGTGAATAGCCCACGTCATAGACCTTTCCAGCCAACCTGAGAAATAGAGGGAAAGTAGAGCGGCGGACAACATTCCTGACACAAGAGGATTGCGCCAACGTTAGAATGGTCGGTTTCCGAGCGGACCACCGAATGATCAAATCCAGACCAGAGTGCTCGCATGCCAGGCGTCGACTGTTACTCCAGTGTTGCCTCGTTCAGCACGAGCCGCTCCTCTTCACGCCACTCAGGGAGACGCTCGTCAAGTCGCTTTGCTTTTCCGCCCACGCTTCCGCAAAGCAGCGACCGCCTGAGCCTCTGGAGTGCGCAAGCTAAAACAAGACAATGAAAGGCTGGCAGACCATGGAGAACGATCACCATCACGCGCCGCCCGACATCCCGGCTGGGACCGAGACGGCAAAGGACCCAGTCTGCGGCATGACTGTCGCCGTCAAGCCTGACGGGCGTCGCGCCGAGTTTCACGCCGAGACCTTCCATTTCTGCTCGGAAAAATGCCAGGCGAAGTTCAAAGCTGATCCGTGGTTCTACGCTTCAGGGCGTGCCGCTGGACAGAAGAAGGCCGCCCCGGCCAACGTCCAGTACACCTGTCCGATGCATCCCGAAATCATCCGCGATGAGCCGGGGGCCTGCCCGATCTGCGGCATGGCGCTGGAGCCGATGGTGCCGTCTGACGAGCCAAGCGAGGAACTGACAGACTTCACGCGTCGGATGTGGATTTCGGCCGCAGCCGCGGTGCCGCTTGTCATCCTGACGATGGGCGAACTGGTGGCCTTTCCGGTGCGCGACTGGATCGGGCATCAGACCGCCAGCTATCTTGAGTTCGTGCTGGCGACGCCGATCATCCTCTGGGCCGCTTTGCCGTTCTTTCGGCGCGGCTGGGACTCGGTGGTGAACCGCAGCCCGAACATGTGGACCCTGATCAGCCTCGGCGTGGCGGCTGCCTACCTCTATTCACTGGTCGCGACGTTCCTGCCGGGCGTTTTCCCCGAACAATACCGGATGGGTCACGGCGTCGGCACCTATTTCGAGGCGGCCGTGGTGATCGTCACATTGGTCTTCGTGGGCCAGGTTCTCGAGTTGCGCGCGAGAGAGCGCACCGGAGATGCGATCCGCGCGCTGCTGGACCTCGCCCCCAAGACGGCGCGGCGCATCCTGCCTGATGGCAGCGAATACGACGCCCCCCTCGAGAACATCATGGAGGGAGATAGGCTCCGCGTGCGGCCCGGAGATGCGGTCCCGGTAGACGGGCTGGTGATTGACGGACGCTCATCACTTGACGAGAGCATGCTGACCGGCGAGTCGATGCCGATCGAAAAGGGTCCGGGCGATGCGGTGACCGGCGCCACGATCAACAAGAACGGCAGCCTGGTGATCGAGGCGGGCAAGGTTGGCGCGGATACGGTGCTCGCACAGATCGTGGCAATGGTGTCGAACGCGCGCCGGTCCCGTGCGCCGATCCAAGGGCTTGCAGACCGGGTCTCGGCAGTGTTCGTGCCAACTGTGGTCGCTATCGCCATCGTCGCATTTGTCGTCTGGCTGATTTTCGGACCGGAACCCGCACTGGTCTTCGCCATCGCATCGGCCGTGTCGGTGCTGATCATCGCCTGCCCTTGCGCGCTGGGTCTCGCCACACCGATCTCCATCACCACGGCCGCGGGCCGCGGCGCGCAAGCGGGCGTCCTGATCAAGGACGCTGAGGCGCTGGAGCGCATGGCGGGCGTCGATACGCTGATTGTCGATAAGACTGGCACATTGACCATGGGCAAGCCCAAATTAACGGACATCCTTGTGCTCATGGACCTGCCGGAGGCCGACTTGTTATCGCTGGCCGCAGCGCTCGAGCGCGGCTCGGAACATCCGCTGGCCGAGGCGATCGTCGAGGGGGCGGAGGCGAAGGGTGCTCCGCGTCAGGAGGCCACTGACTTCGACGCCGTCACTGGCAAAGGCGTACGTGGCACAATCGGCGAACGTGCGGTGGCACTCGGTAACGCCGCGATGATGCGGGAGATGGGACTGGACACGGGGGCGGCAGAAACCAAGGCCGATACCTTACGCGCCGAAGGCAAGACCGCGATGTTCATTGCGGTCGATGGCGTGCTGGCCGGCATCGTGGCGGTCGCCGACCCGATCAAGGACAGCACCGCGCAGGCGATCAGGGAACTTCACGCGCAGGGTCTGCGGGTGATCATGGCAACCGGCGATAATGAACACACGGCGCAGGCCGTGGCGGGCAAGCTCGGCATCGACGAGGTCCGCGCTGGCGTCCTGCCCGAGGCCAAGAAGGACCTGATCGACCAGTTGCGCCGCGATGGGCACAAGATCGCGATGGCGGGCGACGGTGTGAACGACGCGCCCGCGCTGGCCGCTGCCGATGTGGGCATTGCCATGGGAACGGGAGCGGACGTGGCGATGGAAAGCGCTGGGATCACCTTGCTTGGCGGCGACCTGATGGGCATCGTGCGGGCCCGCAAACTGGCCCGCGCCACGCTGCGCAACATCAAGCAGAACCTGTTCTTTGCCTTCGCCTACAACGCCCTTGGCGTCCCCATCGCGGCAGGCCTGCTTTACCCCGTCACCGGCCTTCTGCTCTCGCCGATGATTGCCGCAGCGGCCATGAGTCTTTCTTCGGTGTCAGTGATCTCCAACGCCCTACGGCTGAGGCGGGTCGATCTCTGATATGCCAGCACACCTACAAGAACGAAAACTATATGACCCAAGACACATTTAGCGCCGCACGAAACGAAATCCCTGCGCAACCGGAATTACATTAGGTCAACATCAACGGCGAGAGAGTACTCGTAGACCCGGAGAACAACGTGATCGTGCGCCTGATCCGCTGAAGCTTAATGTCAGGTTTGAAAGGAAAAGGCTCGGCATTTGCCGGGCCATTGGTTTGAACGCAATCTTGGCGTGCAGCTCTTCCCCTGCTTCCCGTCGATCTTGGATTTGTTTCGTTGCATTGTTCAACCAGGTCGTGCGTATCTTTGAGCAACTTTCGTCTGTTGAAGACTGCCATTCACAGAAGACGCGGAAGGACCCTTTCAAGAGTTCATTCGTTAGGATATGCGATCAAGCTTGGTCTAACAGCCTCCGGTCGCAGCCTACCCGGTTAAAACAAGGAACACTGGACAGCTGCGTTCGGCGCAGCGGGCTCGGCGGAGGCCTTCAAGAAGGTATCTCTGCATTGTCTGACGACTCGATCTACTCCGGCCTCAAGCAATTGGGCCAGGCAACTCCTATCCCAAGCACACCCGAAGAGGCTGTACTCGAACGGGTGCGCAATCCACAAACAGACGTGCGATATTCGGTGCGCTTTACGGCACCAGAATTCTCGTCCCTCTGCCCGATGACCGGCCAACCTGATTTTGCGCATCTGGTCATCGATTATGTACCCAAAGAATGGTTGGTCGAGAGCAAGTCGCTGAAGCTCTACCTCACATCCTTTCGGAATCACGGAGCCTTTCACGAAGATTGCACCGTCTCTATCGGCCGCCGTCTCGTGGATTTACTTGAGCCTGAGTGGCTACGCATCGGGGGGTACTGGTACCCGCGGGGAGGCATTCCGATCGATGTATTCTTTCAAACGTCATCGATGCCAACGGACCTTTGGATACCCGATCAAGGCGTTCCGACATATCGCGGGAGGGGTTGAAGATGACGCTGAATACTATCCGGCAGCTTGAAGGCTTTGCCTATCTTGCCCTGTTCGCGCTGTCGATCCCGCTCGCGAACTGGCTGATTGGAAACGTTGGGACGTTTTGTGTTCCTGATGGACCCTGTGTGATACCAGTTTGGCCGGGCATTTCCGCCCCAAGCGGCGTGTTGGCCATCGGTGCTGCGCTTGTTCTCCGCGACCTTGTGCAACGCCGCCTTGGGGTGCGGTGGGCGGTTGCAGCTATTGTCGTCGGGGCAGCGCTCTCAGGTCTTGTAGCGCCACCTGCATTGATCCTGGCGTCCGTAGTCGCTTTCGCACTTTCTGAGATCGCAGACCTCGCGGTATTCACACCCCTTCAGCGGCGCGGACTCGTTCTTGCTGTGGCTGCGAGCGGGGCAGTAGGGATCGTCGTCGACAGCATACTGTTTTTGTCACTTGCCTTTGGAAACCTCGAATTTCTGTCTGGTCAAGTGATTGGAAAAACATGGACTCTGATTGCTGCGCTTCCGTTGATCCAGCTTGTCAGGTCGAGAGACAAGAAGCTTGGTTTGATCCCGGCGTGAACGGTTTCCTGCACAGTGTCCGACCCAAGATGCTGTGCAGGTAACCTAAGTGAGTGGATGACATTGGATGCCCCTTTGCTCGCTTACTTCATGTACGCCTTTCATTTGAACTTTTCATCCGGATTTTCTGCCACTCCGGCAGCGGACCTACGCGTGATCGCAGCGACTTCACCCTTTGTTCGCACTGCTGCCATCCACCCTACGAAAAGCTGCACCACGCACGAATGACCGGTCTGGCAAGCTGCACCGCAGCACGCCATCAGCAAGTGAATGGCCGCAATGGGCCGTCTTTGACGCCGCCACCATCGCCCTAATACAGGGCGGGAAATGTGCATTCGCCGCCTTGCGAGGCAGATAAGTGTTAAAGACGAAAGCGGACCTCCACTTCACGCAATGGAACACGCGCGCGGCGCAGCCCGAAGGGCGCTCACCTCGAGTCTTACCTTGCCGCAATGATAATCTAATTCCGGAACATCCAGAGAATCGGAAAACGGAATGTGCAGGCGCAGCAGGTCAGGTTTTCTGTAGTTAAAGCTATTTCGAGAGCGCTGGTCGCCGCTGCGACTGATTCAGGCATTTGTGCAACGGTTGCAGGGGCCTACAGCAGCTCACCAAGGCCGAAGCACGCTGGCTTGCTGGCGACGGGGAACCCCACCGAGTTGTCTTTCGCCGCGCGGGACAGGAACTGAGGGTGCCTGAAGGACACGCGCGACTGGTCCAACGACTGCCAGCATTGCGATCCGCCAATCGGTGACAAGATCAGTCTTCCGAGGGAACTTTCAACAGATAGCTCTGAATTTCTTCGGCTTCGGTCAGGCCCGGCTGCACGTCGCCCTGAAGGGCGTCGGGCACGGTCCATCCCGGATCGATCCCGGTCATATCTGGCAGGTCGTGCGCTATGCCCTTGTGGCAGTCTATGCAGGTGCGCGCGCCACTCAGCAGATATTCGGTGTGAATTTCCGCCGCCCGAGGTGCCTGCCGGCTGAGGTCCATTGCCACTTCGGAATGGCAGTTGCGACATTCCAGACTGTCATTGGCCTTCAGCCGCGCCCATTCCCGCTTGGCCATGACCAGCCGATGGTCCAAGAATTTCTCGCGCGTGCTGATTGTGCCGAAGATGTGCCCCCAGACTTCTTTGGATGCCTGCATCTTGCGGGCGATCTTGTCCGTCCATTCGTGCGGCACGTGGCAGTCCGGGCAGGTTGCACGCACGCCAGAGCGGTTGGAGAAATGGATGGTGCGCGACATCTCCTCGTAGACGTTGGCTTCCATCTCGTGACACGAGATGCAGAACTTTTCGGTGTTTGTGATTTCAAGCGCTGTGTTGAAGCCGCCCCAAAAGATGACGCCGCCGACAAAACCGCCGAGCGTCAGAAAACCAAGGCCGAGTGTGCCTGCTGGAGTCCAGAGAACGTTCCAGAACCAACGGAAAGGCGTCGTGATCCAGCGCATCTCACTCGCTCCCCGTGCCGACAGCGCCCATTTCGGACATGTCGGTGAAGGTGTTGCCGATGAGGGCGGCGGTGTCGGCTTGCGGCACGTGGCATTGGGTGCAGAAATAGCGGCGAGGCGAGACATCGGCCAACATCTGCCCCTCGCGCGTCATGTAATGCGTGATTGAGATCATCGGCGCGCCGGACCCCTGCACATGCTCTCGCCGGTGGCAGGTCATGCAGCGGTTGGCGTTGACCGACAGCTGATAGCCCTCGATCGAATGCGGAATGATCGGCGGCTGCTCCGGGTAGGCCCGCATCTGGCGCGCGTCGTCGGTTACGTAACGCTCCAGCGGCTCAGCCGGGACCGACACCATCGGGTCAGGCTGCGGTCCCGACAGTTCGGGCACAGTCTGTGCCAGCACAAACGTCGCGGTGAGGCAGGCGGCGAGGATTGCGGTAAGGCGAAATTGTCCCATCATACCGGCTCCACGCGCACGGCGCATTTTTTGAAATCTGTCTGTTTCGAGATCGGGTCGGTCGCGTCCAAGGTCACCTTGTTGATAAGCTGGCTTGCGTCGAACCATGGCACGAAGATCACGCCCGAGGGCATCCGATTCCGACCCCGCGTTTCCACGCGGCTGCGGATCTCGCCGCGGCGCGAGATGACCCGCACCTCCATCCCTTGGTTCAGCCCGCGGTTGCGCGCGTCAATCGCATTCATGAACACCATCGCACCGGGAAACGCCTTGTAAAGCTCCGGCACTCGCATGGTCATCGAACCGGAATGCCAGTGCTCCAGGACCCGCCCTGTGACCAGCCACATGTCGAACTCGTCATCCGGGCTTTCGGCCGGGGGCTCGTAGGGCACCGCGATGATCACCGCGCGTCCGTCCGGATTGCCATAGAACTCTACGCCCGCACCTTCGCTGACATAGGGGTCATAACCCTCGCGGAACCGCCACTTCGTTTCCTGCCCGTCGACCACTGGCCATCGCAACCCACGGTTCTGGTGATATGTGTCGTAGGGTGCCAAGTCATGCGCCTTGCCACGCCCGAACGCCGCGTATTCCTCGAACAGGCCCTTCTGGATATAGAAGCCAAAATCCTGCGCTTCGTGGTTGGCGTAGTCCTCGTTCACATCGTTGAGCGGATAGCGGTCGACCTGCCCATTCGCAAAGCACACGTCGAACAGCGTTTTGCCGCGATAATCGGGGTTGGCGTCGAGAATCTCCGCCGACCAGATCTCGTCTGTGGTGAAGCGCCTGGAGAATTCGACGAGTTGCCACAGGTCCGACCGCGCCTCCCCAGGCGCATCCACCAGCTGATGCCAGACATGTGTGCGGCGCTCGGCATTGCCGTAGGCGCCTTCCTTCTCCACCCACATAGCAGCAGGCAGGATAATGTCGGCGGCCATCGCCGTGACCGTGGGGTAGGCGTCCGACACCACGATCATGTTGTCGGGATTACGGTAGCCTTGGTAGGTCTCGTTCTGGGAATTGGGCGCGGCCTGAAGGTTGTTGTTGACCTGAATCCAATAGAAATTCAGCACCCCGTCCTTCAGCATCCGATCCTGCTGCACCGCGTGAAACCCCGGCTGGGTGTTCAGAAGGCCTTTCGGCAGCTTCCAGAGCTTTTCAGCGATGGCGACGTGGTCGGGATTGGTCACCACCATATCGGCCGGCAGCCGGTGTGCGAAGGTACCCACCTCCCGCGCCGTACCGCAGGCCGATGGTTGACCCGTGAGCGAGAAGGGCGAATTCCCCGGTTCCGAAATCTTCCCGGTCAGAAGGTGGATGTTGTATACCATCTGATTTGCCCAGACGCCGCGCACGTGCTGATTAAAGCCCATGGTCCAGAGCGACATGACCTTCTTGTTCGGGTCGGCATAAAGCTCGGCCAGTTCCTCAAGGAAACCCGGCTCCACCCCGGACAGCTCGCTGACATACTCCAGCGTGTAGGTCGACACATGGTCCTTGAACGCCGCGAAATCGCTGTCCTCCATAAGGCCGGGATTACCTGCGCCGGTGGCCGCCATCTCGAGTTCGTGCTCAGGCCGCAGGCCATAGCCGATATCGGTGGCCCCCTTCTTGAAAACCGTGTGCCGGTCGACGAAGTCCTGGTTCACCCGACCGGTCTCGATGATGTGATTGGCGATGTAGTTGAGGATCGCCAGATCCGTGCCCGGCTTGAACACGATTGGGATATCGGCCAGGTCCATCGAGCGGTGCGTGAATGTCGAGAGAACGGCGCACTTCACGCCGGGCGTGCCCAGCCTGCGGTCGGCGAGCCGCGTCCAGAGGATCGGGTGCATCTCTGCCATGTTTGACCCCCAGAGCACGAAGGCGTCGGCATGTTCGAAGTCGTCGTAGCAGCCCATCGGCTCGTCGATGCCAAAGGTCCGCATGAAGGCGGTCGCGGCCGAGGCCATGCAATGCCGCGCATTTGGGTCGAGGTTGTTGGATCGGAAGCCCGCGCGCATCAGCTTCGATGCGGCGTAGCCCTCCATCACCGTCCACTGGCCGGAACCGAACATACCGATGCTCTCTGGCCCCTTTTCGCGAAGCACCTTCTTGACGCGTTCGGCCATCACGTCGAAGGCCTCGTCCCAGCTGACCGGCTCGAATTCGCCGTTCTTGTCAAATTTCCCGTTCGTCTTGCGCATCAAGGGCGTGGTGAGCCTGTCCTCGCCATACATAATCTTGGATAGGAAATAGCCCTTTACGCAGTTCAGCCCCCTGTTGACCTCGTGCTGCATGTCGCCATGGGTCGCGACGACCTTACCCTCCTTGACCCCGACCATGACGCCGCAGCCGGTGCCGCAGAACCGACAGGGTGCCTTGGACCATTTTATTTTCAGTGCCTCGACCCCCCCTGGGACGGGTTGGGCCAGAACCTCCTGCGGCAGACCCACGGCAGAGGCGGCGAGCGCCGCGGCATGGGCCTTGAGCAACTGGCGACGCGTGACATCAAGTGGCATGGCTATTCCTCCATTTCCTCCGCATGCTCGAAGACCATGTTGGCCACCAGCACGCCTGGCATCAGGTTGATTTCGGTGAGACGGTCGCCCAATTCTCCAGTGCTGGCCCCCTCGATGGTGACGATGATCCGTGTGGCGTCGCCGCCATGTACCTCCACCCCGTCCAGCGCCTCCACGCGGGCGCGCACTGGTTCCCGTTCCTCTGCGGCGACGTTCACCACGGCCGATGACACATGCCAGCGTCCCTCAGGCATCCTCGATCTCCCTCTCGACTGCGCGGATGGCATCCGCTGGACAAGATGCGGCGCAGGCTCCGCAGCCGGTGCAGGCGGCTGCATCGAGGCGCGGCAGAAAGGGTGCGCCTATTTGTGCCTGTGTGGAAATTGCGGCTTCAGGACAGGAATCGCGGCAGGACATGCAGGCAATACCGGCCTGCACGAAGCAATCCGTGGTGATTTTCATGACGTGCGCCATAGCAGCGGAGGCCTCGAACACGGGCTCCGGACAGGCCTCTGCGCAGGCGCCGCAGAAATTGCATTCCCCCAAGTGGGGATGCAGTTCCACTCCGTCGCCGGTGACTGCGAGAATTTCCTCTGGGCATGCCTTCATGCAGAGACCACACTGCGTGCAGGCATCCAGGGAGCCGAGTAAAAATCCCGGTGGCCGCGGCCTGAACGGTGCCGGGCGGGGCGTGCCGCGGAGCAGAGCGCGGCGGGTTATCGTGGGCGACCGCACCACCCAGCCTCATAGTCCCGGTGGGCCGGGCGGACCGGCGATCATTTGATATATCCAGACGAGGAACCCGTAGCCGCCGACAACGCAAACTGCGATTACAGGCCATACTCCAAAGGCCAGCACCAGAAAACGGGTCAACTCCCTGCGGCGACTGAGTCGTTCCGGTGGCATTCCGGGTTCGGTGGCTTGTCGATCTGACAATGCTGCCTCCCCGCCCCATCTTGGCAGGGGCTAACGTGTGGTTGTTCACGGGCGGATCACGTGAACGTTAACAAATTTCCAACACGAGACCAACCCGTTTGTTCCAGCCGATGTGGAACTGCCGAGGTCGTTATGCTCAGGATGCTCGGGAATAAGTCAGGCGGTCCGGTACATGTTGATCCAAGGCAGCAGCAACCATGCGCGTCAGGGATCGCCCTGGCGGAAGGATTTCCAACTGCTGATTGCTCCACGCCACAAGTGAGCCAAATTTATCCGCAATACCCTCAAGTGTTGGCGTCAAGGCTGCCGCGCGGGGACCGAATTCGGCCTTCAACTCATCAAGATCAAGCCGGAAATTGCACATCAATAGCTCGATGGCACGGGCGCGCAGGATGTCTTCATCAGACAGGGTATAGCCGCGTGATCCTGCGACATCACCTGCGCCGATGCGCTGGATGTAAGCCGCTGTTGCGGGGGCATTCTGGACGTATCCCCCCGGGAAGCGCGAGATTGAGGAGGCCCCAAGCCCGATCAGCGTCTGGCAGGTGTCGGCGGTATAGCCTTGGAAATTGCGACGCAACTGCCCACTGTGAAGCGCCGTCTCCAGCGTGTCACCGGGGCGGGCAAAGTGGTCGATGCCGATTGGGGTCAATCCGGCATCCACAAACCACGTGGCCGCCATGCTTGCCATTTCATAGCGCGCCATGTCATCAGGCAACGCGCTTTCATCAATGAGCTTTTGCCGTTTCGACACCCAAGGCACATGTGCATAACCGAACAGCGCCACGCGGTCGGGGGCAAAGGAAAGGACCTTGGAAATTGTATCCTTGATCCGCTCAAGCGTTTGATGCGGCAGGCCATAGACCAGATCGGTGTTCAGCGATGTGATCCCCGCCGCCCGCAGATCGTCAACACAGGCTTTCGTGATCTCGAAGGGTTGTTCCCGTCCGATGGCGGCCTGCACTTGCGGGTCAAAATCCTGAATGCCGATCGAGGCGCGGGTCATTCCCTCGGCGGCAAGCGCATTGATCTTGGCGCGATCCACCATTGTCGGGTCAATTTCAACCGAGAACTCGAACACGTCATGCGCGGGAAACACTGCGCGTATCGAGCGAGCAAGGCGATGGATCAGATGTGGCGGCAGGATTGTCGGCGTGCCGCCCCCCCAGTGCAGTCGTCCCATGCGCAGCCCGGATGGGATCGTCGCACACATCAGGGAAAGCTCTGCTTCCAGCGTTTCGATATAGCTCTCTACGGGGCTGAGCGTTCGGGTGCCTTGCGTGTGGCAGGCGCAAAACCAGCATAGGCGTTCACAAAAGGGGATGTGGACATAGACGGACACAGGGATATCTGGATCAAGCGTCGCCAGCGCTTGCCGTTGAAATACGCTTCCCGTCTGCGGTGTAAACACTGCCGCTGTTGGATAAGAGGTGTAGCGCGGCACCCGCGCTTCGAAAAGGCCAAGCGCCCTGAGATGATCTATATGTTCCATGTTATATAGCTTGCGGCAAACCAATGGGGATGAGTTTGTTTCAGGTCAAAGTATTCTGCGAAATTTTTCACTGCCATCTATCCTCACCTGGATCACCGCGAAGCAGATTGCGTGATGATCCATCACCGGGTCCGCGCCAAACTGGATAGCGCCTGGCGTTCACATCTCTCAGTCATGACGCTGACTGCGCGTCCTGGCTCTCAAACACACCCTCTGCTGCCTGACGCTGCGTCGCGTGGACTCACGGTTGCTGCATTGCAGCATTATTTCCTGAGCATGATGTCAATGCCTGCGGGGAAGGAGATCCGATGGCTATCGCGCTCACACCACCGCGAAAGTCCCCGCTGCCAGGGACCCTGTCCGACTGGCGCAAGACGGTTGCCGCGCATTACCTGCGCCTTGGGTTTGGATCACGCCAACGACGATTCATGGCTGCCCTGCCAGACCGCCCCATGCGCCTCATCACCGATCGGGTGAGCCCCGATGTGGTGCTCGGCATAGAGGCAGAGCCGCGTCGTCGGCGTGCTTGAGCTCTTCAATACCCAGAATGACCGTGTTGAGATCGGCATCTCCATCGAGGACGCCTATCAGGGACGCGGCTTCGGCAAGGCCCTGCTGACCGATGGTCTGACCGCCGCCTCCCGGATCGGCGTGCGGACGGCAGATCTCTACTTCGCCAGCGAGAACCGCGGCATCCGCCGTCTGGTCAGCGCGGCTGGCGGCAAGATCATCCAGCGCGGGGTTGATTGCGAAGCCCATGTCAACATCGCCCGCACCCGCGCCAGCTGACTCTATTTCATCCATGGGCTTCAAGCACCCAGCATCAGATGCAGTCGGATATCGGCCTGTAGCCAGTCCCCATACATCTCAGGTGGAGAAATCCGATGTATCCACTTGTCCTCTGATGCGTACCCGACACGAAATGCTGCACAACGCACGAATGGCCGGTCTGGTGATGTTGCAGCGCGGCATCGGGCATATCGAGGAACGGCAGGTCAGGGCCGCTCACAGCGGTTACGATGATGGCCCACCTAACATTGCAATCAAGCGTTTCGCCCGATGCCTTTCTCTCAAGATCGAACAGATGAGAACGGCGGTGCGAAAGTCGGCCACGGTAGCGGCGGGATGAGCCTGCTGCGGGCGGCGTAAAAGTCGTCCACCTTTACCCTTTCTGGCGACAGGGAGGGCGGGAGGATTTTCACTGTGGA
>NZ_JARAMP010000033.1:0-28493 GCF_028802875.1 Seohaeicola sp. 4SK31
TGGGCTCAGACCAGACTTTCGCGGCATCACGCCCGAACGTCTGCTCTACTTCTCTTCCAGATATCTCCCCCAGCACGCCACTTACCGCTGAAGAAATTGCGCCAGATTGTGGTAAAGGTCACAAACGCTCGACCGGCGTGACGCCACGGGTGTTTTCCAACATGATCCGGCTGGAGCGGGCGGTGAGCGCCGTCGTTTCGTCGGACCTCAGCTTCGGTGCGCTGTCCGATCAGCTGGGATTTACCGCGCAGGCGCATTTCACCCGATTCTTCCGCGATCATACAGGCGTGCCGCCCAGCAGCTTCCGGTCGATCTCGCGGCTTGGGGATACCTCTGATTTTTTCCGTATTTGAGACTCCTCGGTAAATTCTGCGACCCTTGGCAATCGGTTTCATCAATACCGCCCTCTAACGTCCTGCCACGCCGCTCTACGGTTTGGGAGGAGAGGACACATGCCAAAGGATGGGCTGCATCAGACGATGTTGCGGGTGGAAGACGCCCCGCTTCTGACCGGGCGCGGCCAGTTCTTTGACGATCTGCCGACGCCGCACGGAACCTTGCAGGCCGCGATCCTGCGCAGCCCCTATGCCCACGCAAGGATCACCGACATTTCGGCCGATGCCGCCCGCAGGCTCGCAGGCGTTCACGCCGTCCTGACAGGCGAGGATTACGCAAGCGTCGCATCGCCGCTGATGGTCGGGGTCAAGCTGCCCATCGAATGCTGGCCGATCGCACGCGACAAGGTGCGTTATGTAGGCGAGCCGGTCGCGGTGGTTCTGGCCGATGATCGCTACCTCGCCGAGGACGCGCTCGATCTCATCGAGGTCAGCTATGATACGCTCGTCCCCGTCATTGACCCGCTAAAGGCCCTCGCGGACGACGCGCCTGTGCTGCACGACGAGATGGGCGGCAATCTTGGCGCCGATCGCCGTTTTTCTTATGGCGACCCTGACTCCGCCTTTGCCGAGGCCGACCATGTCGTCGAGATTTCGGTGCGCTATCCACGCAATTCCTGCACGCCCATCGAAACCTACGGCGTGCTGACCCGCTGGGATCCGCACACGCGGTCCTATGACGTCACCTCGAATTTTCAGGGGCCGTTCTCGATCCATCCGGTGGTCGCGCGGGCGCTGAACGTGCCTGGCAACCGTTTGCGCCTGCGCACGCCCGAGGATTCCGGCGGCAGCTTCGGTATCAAGCAGGGCGTGTTTCCCTATATCGCGCTTCTGTCCGCCTGTGCGCGGCTGGCCGACCGTCCCGTCAAGTGGGTCGAGGACCGGCTCGAGCATCTGACCGCCTCGGTGTCTGCCACAAATCGCGCCATCACGCTGCGCGCAGCGGTTACGGCAAAGGGGCGCGTGACCGCGCTCGACTACGATCAGGTGGAGGATGTCGGCGCCTATCTGCGGGCGCCGGAGCCGGCGACGCTCTACCGCATGCACGGCAACCTCTGCGGTGCCTATGACATCGCCAACCTGCGGGTGCGCAACCGCATCGTGATGACGAACAAGACGCCGACGGGGCTGAACCGCGGGTTCGGCGGCCCGCAAATCTATTTCGCGCTGGAACGGCTGATGCAACGTATCGCCGTCGAGCTGGGTCTCGATCCGGTGGATGTTGCCCGCGACAACCTGATCCCCGGGGGTGCCTTTCCCTACCGCACCTCCAGCGGTGCCACCTACGATTCGGGCGATTATCAAACAGCCTTCGACACAGCGTTGAAGGACGGCCGATATGATGCGCTGTGCCAAAGGCGCGACGCGGCCCGCGCCGAGGGGCGGCTTTATGGTATCGGCCTGGCCGTGGCGGTGGAACCGTCGGTGTCGAACATGGGATACCTTTCGACCGCGCTAACGCCTGCGGAACGGGCCAAGGCGGGGCCGAAGAACGGCGCGCAATCCTGCGCGACCATCGCCATCGACCCGGTCGGCAGCATCACGGTGCAGATCGATTCCGTGCCCCAGGGCCAGGGCCACAAGACCGTCGCCGCCAGCATCGTCGCCGAACGGTTCGGGCTGGAGCCGGGCGCGATCACGGTCGTGGCCGCGATGGACACTGGCAAGGACGCCTGGTCCATCGCCGCCGGGAACTATTCCAGCCGCTTTGCCGCCGCCTCCGCCGGGGCGGTGCGCATCGCCGCCGACCGCCTGCGCGAGCGGATCGCCGCAATTGCCGCAAGCCAACTCAACGCGCGGCCCGAGGATATCGAATTCGGGAACGGCAAGGTTTTCATCGCGTCCAACCCGGAGGCCGCGCTCGCCTTTGCCCGCGTCGCCTCGACCGGGCACTGGGCCCCCGGAACGCTGCCCGAAGGCATCGCCGCGCCGATGCGCGAGACCGCGACCTGGACCGCGCCGGGACTGACCGCCCCGACCGAAGAGGACGGGATCAACTCATCGCTGTGCCACGCGTTCATCTTCGATTTCTGCGGGGTGGAGATCGACCCCGTGACCCATGAAGCCCGCGTCGACCACTACGTCACGATGCACGACTGCGGCACCATCCTGCACGAAGGCATGGTCGAGGGGCAGATCCGCGGTGCGTTCGCGCAGGCGGTCGGAGCGGCGCTTTACGAGGAATACGCCTATGACGACGACGGCGCGTTCTTGGCGGGTACCCTGGCCGATTACCCGGTGCCCACGGTGCATGAAATCCCTGACCTTGAGATATTGCATACCTGCACGCCTTCGCCGCTGACCCCGCTGGGGGCCAAGGGCGTGGGCGAGGGCAATTGCATGTCCACGCCGGTCTGCATCGCCAATGCCGTCGCCGATGCGCTGGCACCGGCCTGCGGCAATGTCGATGTCACCCTTCCGCTTTCGCCTGCGCGTATCGCGTCGTATCTGCCGGACGAACCCGCAGCACCTGAAGGTATTGCGCAGCCACGGCCCAGCGCCGGCAAGGGGCTGTCCGGTGAGGGCGAGGCGCGCGTCGGTGCCGCACCGCAGGAGATATGGGAGCTGCTGATGGACGCAGACCAACTCGCCGCGATCATCCCCGGCGCACATGGCGTCAAGCGCCTGTCGCCAACCCGCTTTCTGGCCGATGTCACGCTGGGCGTCGGGCCGGTCAAGGGGCGTTACCGGGTGCAGGTCGGGCTATCGGATCTGGACGCGCCCAAGAGCGCTACATTGACCGGCAAGGCCGGCGGCGCGCTTGGCACCGGCGAGGGGTCGGGCCGGGTCACGCTGACACCGGACGGATCGGGCGGCACGGTGATCGGCTACAGCTACGAGGCCGCCGTGGGCGGCAAGGTCGCATCCGTGGGTGGGCGGCTGCTGGACGGTGCTGCGAAAATCGTCATTGGCCAGTTTTTTGCCGCCCTCGGACGCAGGGCCGGAGACGCACCACAGCCCGACGGCATCATCGCTCGCATTCGCGGCTGGATCGGGGGGACGCGATGAAACCCGCCGCATTCGATTATGTCCGCTGCGAAACGCTCGATGAGGCCGCCGAGATGATCGCCCAGACCGGCGATGACGCCCGCATCCTTGCCGGGGGTCAGTCGCTGGTGGCGATGATGAACATGCGGCTTGCCACGCCGGCGGTCCTGGTCGACGTCATGCCGGCCCCGGACGCGCGGAAAGTCGCGGCGGAAAATGGCACGCTGAAAATCTCTGCCGCTGTCCGGCAGGCGAGCCTGTTGGGCGATCCCGACCTGGCCTCGCGCAACCCGCTGCTTGCGAAAATGCTGCCGTGGGTCGGCCACCCCCAGACCCGTGCGCGCGGCACCATCTGCGGCTCGGTAGCCCATGCCGATCCTTCCGCCGAGATTCCGCTGGCGCTGGCCGCGCTGGACGGCACGGTGATCCTGCGGCGCGGGCGGAAGTGGCGCAGCGTGAAGGCGACCGATTTCTTCCTCGGTATGATGCTGACCGACAAGGCCGATGACGAAATGATCGAGGCGGTGACTTTTGCCGATGTCCAGCAAGGCACCGGCACGGGGTTTGCCGAGGTCGGCCGCCGCAAGGGAGATTTCGCCATCGTCGCCTGCGCCGCGTTGGTTTCGCCCAAGCGCGTCCGCCTTGCCGTCGGCGGCGTCAACGACACGCCGTTTGTCAAGGACTGGGACAACCTCGCGCCCAAGGACGAAGCCGAGGCGCTCAACGCGCTCGCCTGGTCGCTCGATGCGCGGGGCGACCTGCATGCAACCGCCCGCTATCGCCGCGATCTGGTGCGCCATCTGGGCGGGCAGGCACTCAAGGAGGCCCGCAAATGCGCCGTTTGACCGCCACCGAAAGGCACCCCATCCGCTTTACGTTGAATGGCAAGCCTGCCGAGGGAACAGCCCACCCGCGCATGTTGCTCAGCGATTTCCTGCGTGGCGTCCAGGGCGCGACAGGCACCCATGTCGGTTGCGAACATGGCGTCTGCGGCGCCTGCACCGTTCGGATCGACGGCGCGATGGCACGCAGTTGCCTGACATTCGCGGTCCAGATCGAAGGCGCCGAGATCGACACGGTCGAAGCCCTGGCCCCCGCCCCCGCCAGATTGTCCGTCCTGCAAGACGCCTTTCGCAATCATCACGCGCTGCAATGCGGCTTCTGCACCGCCGGAATCCTGATGTCGCTCGACACCTTGCTCGCAACCGAACCGCAAGCCGACGAGGGACGCATCCGTGACGTGCTGTCGGGGCATCTGTGTCGCTGTACCGGATACCAACCGATCGTCGCTGCCGCACTGGACGCAGCACAAACCCTCAGGGAGGAGACAGACAATGCTTGACCTAGGTCGTTCCTTGATCGCAAGTGCTGCCCGCGATCCGGATGCGCTGGCCATTGTCGATGGCGATGTACGTCTGAGTTATGCCGATTGGCTGCGCCAGATTTCGGCGCTTGTCCAAGGGCTTGCGGACATGGGACTGCGCCATGGCGACCGGTTGGTGACGGCTATGCAGAACAACCATGCCGCCGCGAGCATCCACTGGGCCTGCCAAATGGCCGGCATCACGATCGTTCCGGTGAACTGGCGGGCGACAGCCGACGAAGTCACATTCTTTACCGAAAACAGTGGCGCCCGCGCCATTGCCTGTGACGGATCGAGCGTGGATGCCGTGCTTGCGGCAGCAACAGATCTGCCGTGCCTGACATATAAAACCGATGTCGACGGCGCGGTCAGGTTCGAGGATGTCGTCGCCGGTTCGGCACCGGACGCAAGCCCAATGGCCAGCGCCGACGATTGGTCCATCATGCTCTATACCAGCGGCACCACCGCCCGGCCCAAAGGCGTGCCGCGCCGCCACCGTGCCGAACGGGCGGGGGCATTGGCGCATGTGGCGCAGAACCTGATGCCGATGAACGACGCGACGCTGGGGGTCATGCCGCTTTATCATACCATGGGGGTGCGTTCCCTTCTGGCGATGACATTGCTGAACGGCACCTTCGTCTGCCTGCCCCAGTTCAACTGTGCCGATGCGCTGGGGCTGATCGTCGATGAACGGATCGGAAGCCTGTATCTGGTTCCGACGCTCTATCACGACCTGCTCGAACACCCCGACTTTGCGTCAACGGACCTTTCCGCTGTCAAACGTCTGGGGTTTGCGGGGGCGTCGATGACGGACGGGTTGCTCAGACGGGTGCAGGCGGCGTTTCAACCGAAGCTTTTCGTTAACCATTACGGTTCATCCGAGATCTACACCTTCTCGATCGAACAGGACGCCGTGTCCAAACCCGGCTCGGCGGGCAAGGCGGGACTCAATCAGGATTTGCGTGTCGTCAGGATGGGCGCGGGCGATCCCGCTGCCGTGTTGGCACAGGGCGAAGAAGGCGAAATCATCGCGACCCTCGCCGGGGACGAAGCCTTTGAAGGCTACTGGCAACGCCCGGACGCGAACGCAAAATCGCTTCGCGATGGATGGTACTTTACCGGCGATTGCGGGCATTTCGACGCCGAGGGCGATCTCTTCGTGACGGGCCGAGTCGACGACATGATCATCACCGGTGGCGAGAACGTCTCGCCCGTTGAGGTGGAAAGCTGCCTGTCGATGCACCCGGCGGTCGAGGATTGCGCCGCCGTGGGTCTGCCCGATGAACGCTGGGGCAAGATCGTCACCGCCTTTGTGAAACGCCGCCACGCCGTAAGCACCGAAGAGCTGGACGCGCATTGCCGCGACTCGGCATTGGCCAACTTCAAACGGCCCCGCCGGATCATTTTCGTGTCCGAGCTTCCCAAGTCGCCGGTTGGCAAATTGCTGCGCCGGGAACTGGTGGCCGGAAATTACACCCCCGAACCCGAAGAGACCGCGGCCGGATAAGGCCGCCTGCAAGGAGAAGACGACCCATGACAAACCCCTATTCCGACCGACCGCTGCTGTCCAAACTCGACGGATTCCGCATCGAGGTGGACGCCGAAGCCGAACGCGGCGACATCGTTCTGGATCGCGCCCCGATGAACGTGATCTCGATGGATCAGCGCGATCAACTGCGCGCGGCGTTCGAGGCGCTCGATGCCGATGACGCGGTGCGGGTCATCGTGCTGCGGGCGGAGGGTGAGCATTTTTCATCGGGTGGCTATATTCACGGCTTCCTCGATGCATCGCCTGAACATGTCAGCCATCTGGCCGAAAATGTCGCGGCCCCCTGGCGCTGCGCCAAGCCAGTGATCGCGGCGAACAAGGGCTACACGTTCGGCGTCGGTTTCGAAATCTCGCTGGCCTGCGATTTCCGCATCGCCGCCAAATCCACCTTCTATGCGCTGCCCGAGCAAAAGCTCGGCCAGATCCCCGGCTCGGGCGGGTCGGCGCGGCTTCAGGCACTGATCGGGCTGGCGCGCACCAAGGACGTCGTCATGCGCTCGCGCCGCATCTCGGGCCAGCAGGCTTTTGATTGGGGCATCGCGGTCGAGGTGGTCGAGGATGACCAGTTGGAGGAAACGACCGCCAAGCTGGTGAACGAGCTGCGCAGCTTTTCTCCGATGGCGCAACGCACCGCAAAGAAGCTGCTCAACGACAGCGAGAACGCGACTGTGGCAACCGGCATCGAACTCGAAGGCCATTGCTATAGCCGCCTTCGCCAATCCGAAGATTTTGCCGAAGGCGTCAAAGCCTTTCACGAAAAGCGCAAACCGACATTCGTCGGCCGCTGAACAACCTTAAGGGAGGAACATCAATGTCTATCAAAGGTTATTTGCAGATTGCCGCTGTCGCGGCACTTGTCGCGGGGTCGGCTTCGGCCCAGGAAGGGCCGATCCGTGTCGGCGTGGTAACGCCAATTTCGGGTACCTATGCCGGTATCGGCCAGCAGGTCAGCTGGGGGCTCGATCTCGCAGCGGAGGAGATCAACGCGTCGGGTGGCATTATGGGCCGCCAGATCGAACTGATCTACGAGGACAGCGAGGCCAACCCGGCCGTCGCCGTGCAGAAGGCCGAAAAGCTGATGACCGCGGAGGATGTCGATTTTCTGACCGGCACAGTCAACTCCGGCGCTACTCTTGCGGTTGGCCAGGTGGCCGAGCGCGCAGGCAAGCTGCTGGCAACGACGGTATCGTTCTCCGACGCCATCACAGGTGAGAAATGTTCGCCCAACGTGTTTCGCGTGAACGCGCGGGCAGGCCAGCAATCGGCCGCGCTCGCCGCTTGGGTGAAGAATGAAAAACCGGGCGCCAAGGTGTTCTACCTCGGCCCGGATTACGAAATGGGCCGCTCGACCGTGGCGGCGTTCAAGAGCAACGCCGAACTGGTCGGCGCGAAATCGACGGGCGAGGTTTTCGCGCCGCTCGATTCAAAGGACTACAGCCAGTATTTCGGCCGTATCCGCGCGGCCCAGCCCGAGGTGCTCTATACGTCGGTCGCCGGCAACGACACCGTGCGCCTGTTCACGCAGATGCAGGATTTCGGCGTACGTGACGGGCTGACCATCCTTGGCGCGTCGGGCACCGTGACCAGCCAGAACATCGGCGCGATCGGGGCCGCCGCCGAAGGGTTCATCACTGGGGTCGGCTATTCGACCCTGATCGACAGCCCGGAAAACAAAGCCTTCGTCGAGGCGTTCAACGCCCGCAACGGAGCCGATCCCGATCTTTACGGCGCCGACAGCTATGGCCTGCTCTTTGCCTACAAGAAGGCGGTCGAAGCGGCGGGTGGCACTGGCACTGACGAGGTGCGCGCAGCCTTGGAAGGGCTCGAGTGGGACACGCCCCAAGGCGTCAAGACGATCCGTCCAGGCGACCATCAGGCGATCCAGCCAATGTACGCGGTGCAAATCAAGGACGGCGCGTTCACCATCGCCAACACCATCGACGGCGACGCCGCCATCGGCCCGGACACATGTGAACGCTTCTAGGCAAACCGCGGAGAGAGCAAATGGCAGAGTATCTGCATTTCGTTCTGGCTCCGCAGATGCTCAACGGCCTGGCGCTCGGGGTCTCCGTGATCCTCGTGGCGCTGGGTCTGACGATCATCTTCGGTTTGCTGGATGTCATCAACATGAGCCACGGCGAATTCTACGCCGTGGGGGCCTATGGCGCGCTGGCGCTGGCCGCCTTCGGCGTCAACTACTGGGTGCTGATGGCGATGGTTCCGCTGATGATGATCCCACTGGGGATCGTCACGGAACGCTACCTGATCCGGCGCGTCTATGACGGCACGGACCGGCATGTCTCGACCCTGCTGCTGACCTTCGGTCTGGGGCTGATTGCCGAGGATGTGCTGAAGATCATCTTCGGGCCAAACACGCAGCGGCCCGAAAACCCACTGCCCGGTGCAACCGACCTGATGGGCATCTTCATTCCCACCTACCGCCTGTTCCTGATCGCCATCGGCGCCGCCGTCATCCTTGCCGTGGCGTTCGTCGTCTACCGCACACGGCTCGGTGCGATTGTGCGCGCGGCCTCTTTCGACCGCAACATGGCGGCCAGCCTCGGGGTGCGCGTCGGCTGGGTCTATTCCGGCGCATTCGCCTTTGGCGTGGCGCTGGCGGGTCTGGCGGGCGTGCTGCTGGCGCCGATCTATTCGGTGTTCCCGACCATGGGACGCGATTTCATCTTGATCGCCTTCACGGTCGTGATCGTCGGCGGCATGGGGTCGATCTGGGGCGCTGTGGTCGCGGGGATCGTGCTGACGCAGATTCAGGCGATTTCTAGCCTCGTCATCTCACCCGTCTGGTCCGAACCCATCGTGTTCGGTGTCATGGTGCTGGTGCTGATGTTCCGCCCGCAGGGCCTGTTCGGGAGGATCGGCCATGCATGACCGTCTGGATATTTCGATGCGGGCCAACCACATCTTCTTTGCCGCCCTTCTGGGCATCGTCGCAATCGGCATCGTCTTTGCCGCCGCGACTGGCGACGTGTTCTATCTGCGCCTTGCCACCGAAGCGCTGATCCTCGGCGGGCTGGCCCTGTCGGTGGACATCCTGCTGGGGTTTGGGGGGCTGCTCAGCCTCGGACAGGCGCTCTATTTCGGGATCGGGGCCTATGTCTCGGCGCTGGTGCTGCGCGATGTGCCGTCGTTCTGGCTGGCGCTTGGCACAGCTACCCTTGCGTCGCTGGTCGCGGGCATCGTCGGCGGGCTGATCGCCAACCGGGTGCGCGGCGTCTATTTCGCGCTTATCACCTTCGGCATGGCCCAGGTGGTCGCCAAGATCGTCTACAACACCCGCGAATTGGGCGCGTCCGACGGTTTGATCGGCGTGCCCGTGCTTGAAATTCCGCTCGGGGTGGCAACGATCTCTGCCGGCGATCCGGTCGCGTTCTTCCTGCTGACGCTGGCAGTCCTCACGGTCCTCTACGGCGCGGTCGCCTATCTTCTGACCACGCCGTTCGGTCGTCTGGTCATCGCCAACAAGGCCAATGAAAAGCGCGTTCCGTTTCTGGGCTATTCGACATGGTGGCCGCGGATGGTGTCCTATGTGGTGGCGGCGCTGGTCGCGGGCATTTCCGGCGCGCTCTACCCAATGCTGCGCGGCTTTGTGTCGCCCGAACTGATGTTCTTTGCCACCTCGGGCAACGCGGTCATCATGGTCATCCTCGGCGGGGTCGGAACACTGGCGGGTGCGCTTTACGGCGCGATGATCCTGACCTTCCTCAAGTCCGTCGTCGGCAGCTACACCGAGCACCACCTGATCGCCATTGGCCTGATCTTCATCTGCGCGATCCTGTTCCTGCCCAAGGGGCTGATCGGATTGATCAAACCCCGGCTCGAAACCCGCCTGCGCGACAGTGAACTGCGCAGAGCGCCGAACGCAGAAACGTCAAAGGGGGCCACGTCATGACGCCGATCCTGCAAACCGACCGCCTGGGCATCTCCTTTGGCGGGTTGAGGGCCGTCGATGCCATCTCCTTCGATGCTCTGCCAAATCAGATCACAACCGTGATCGGGCCAAACGGCGCGGGCAAGACGACGCTGTTCAACCTGATTTCCGGTGCGCTGAAGCCGGGCAGTGGCAGTGTCAATCTGGATGGCCGTGACGTGACACGCGCCGGTCCGGCCGAACTGCAACGCGCCGGCCTCGCGCGGTCGTTCCAGATCACCAACCTGTTCTTCGACATGACCGTGCGCGAGAACCTCAGGCTTGCCACGCAGGTGCTTGAGCCTGCCTCGCACCTGATGCGTCCGCTGCGCCGCACGGGGCGCGCGGCAAACAAGGTCGACGAGTTGATCGCCCGTTTCGAATTGCACGACAAGGTCCACGAACAGGTCGGTTATCTCAGCCATGGCGAACAACGCCGGCTGGAGATCGCGATGTGCCTCGCGTGCGAACCCAAGGTGCTGATGCTGGACGAGCCGACCCAGGGCATGAGCCACGCTGACACCGAGGAGACCGAGGCGCTGATCCGCGGCCTGACGGATCACGTTTCGATCCTGCTGATCGAACACGACATCGGGATCGTCATGGCGGTGTCTGACCACGTCATCGTCATGCACCAGGGCCAGAAGATCGCCGATGGCACACCAACCGAGGTGCGCGCGAATCCCGCCGTCCAGGCGGCCTATTTCGGACATGGATAAGCCAATGCTGAGCATCGAAAACCTTCACAGCCACTATGGCCTCAGCCACGTGATACAGGGCGTCTCGCTCGACGTCGGGCGCGGCGAAATCCTGGGCGTGTTCGGACGCAACGGTGTCGGTAAGACCACGTTGCTCAAGAACATCGCGGGTTGGGTCAAACCCAGCTCCGGCTCCATCAGAATGGACGGAAAACAGATCGGCGGCGACGAGCCGGATGCGATCAACCGCGCCGGTCTTGCCATCGTGCCCGAGGACCGACGCATCTTTCCAGGCCTCACGGTGCAGGAAAACCTCGAACTGGGGCTTTTGGGGCTGAAAGGCCCGAAACCGCGCTCGAAACTCGATCCGGTGCTTGAACGCTTTCCGCGCCTGGCCGAACGCACGCAGCAACCTGCGACCACCCTGTCAGGCGGCGAACAGCAGATGCTTGCCATGGCGCGGATCATGGTGGCTGAGCCCCGAGCGGTGCTGATCGACGAGCCGTCTGAGGGGCTGGCCCCGATGATCGTCGCTGAGATTTTCGCGATCCTGCGCGAGATGAAAGACACGGGCTGCGCGATCGTGCTGGTCGAACAGAACATCCACGAGGCACTGTCGATCTGTGACCGCTTCGTGTTGGTCGAACGCGGCGCCATCGTCTTTGAGGGCAACGCCGGGGACAAGGTCGCAGAGGAAGAGCTCCTTCAGCGACTTTCGGTCTGATCTGCCCCGTCGGCTCCGAACGCTTCAATCACCTCCCGCACAGCGTTCAGCAGCTATCGGTCGCGCCGGGCGATTTTTGGGTCGGGGAAATGACCAATAGGACGACGGATGCTGCGGTAGACCTGAATGCCGGATTTGCTTGGGTTCCTGCACCCGAAGCCGAAGCCGTGCAGTTTTTCGGTGTATGGACAGCTGATGAAATCCGACACGACGGTCAAACCTTCCTCTAACACTGGACCTTCACACGCTATGTCTCCGTCGGCACCGATGACATACCGCGCGCGCGAAGCAATTCACTCGGCGTTCCTGCCTGCTCTCGGGTACGAGAGGAGGAAGATTCGGAGGGCTTGAGCTACGCGCTTCACGAGCGTGCGGGCCAGCCTGCCGTTTTCCCCGACTTCTAGGTCAAACCGCCCTTCGACCGATGCCCGGCATTGACCGACGTCAGCGCGATGATCGCGTTCCGCGACGCCTACAACCACCAACGCCCGCACACGAGCCTCGACGGGCTCACTCCGTGGGAGCATCACCAACAGTCAATGAAGCACCATAACCTGAACAGAGCTAACTTATAAACGCGGACTCCAAGGGGAGCAGGTCAGAAGCGATGCTGCGTCAGCGAAGTTTGAAAATACAATGTCGAGATAGTCCCGCGTTGCGTGAGTTCGTCCACCGTGCCGCGAAGGTCTCCTGTCGAGCGCCATCTACAATTGGTGGAACGCCCCAGCCGTTTTCGAAGCGTCGAACACCAAGTGTCTGTTAGCCTGTATCATTCCCCGGAAAATACAGCTCCGTGATTCCGCGCCGACCGTCGGTGCGCCCGAGCTGCACGATCACATCGATGGACCGCGCGATGTAGTCCTTCACTTCTGCGAAGGTCAGCGGCGTTCCGGCTTGGAGGACCATGATTGCCAGCCGGTCGATGGCCAACCTGGCGGTTTCGGCATGGAGTGTGGAGATAGAGCCGCCATGGCCGGTGTTGATGGCTTCGAGATAGGTGATCGCCTCGCGTCCGCGAAGCTCGCCCACGATGATCCGATCCGGTCGCATCCGCAGGGACGCGGCCAGCAAAGTGTCGGTTGTGCGCGGCGAGTCCTTGTCACGCTCCGACAGCAGACACACGGCGTTGGGCTGCGGCGGGAACAACTCGAACGCGTCTTCGATCGTGACCAGACGCTCATCGGCCCCGACGAAGCTAAGCAGATGCCGGGCAAAGGTCGTCTTGCCGGTCGAAGTTCCGCCACTGACCAGGATGTTGAGGCGCAGTTCGATCGGGCGCTGCAGCGCGGTGTTCAAATCCTTTTCCGCGATCTTGCGAACTTCGGCCATTTTCTCGCGCCGGAGATCGTCAAGGGATACCGCCTCGCCGAAAAGGTATTCCGCCTTGTAGTCCGGGATGCCTTTCGTCGGAAACAGCCGGATCGACAGCGCCGCTCCGTGCTCGACGCTTTGAATCGAAACTTCGCCCCCAGGCGACCAGTGCTTCTTCGAATTCACAACTATCCCTCCTGAATTTTCCAGTTTCAGGATAGTTCCGCCACACAGATTGAGGCAGAGCCCTTAAATCTGAGACACGACGCGTTCGGGGATATTTTTTGCCCTTAATTATGAGATTCGACTGCCATCGCGCCTATGCTTTTCGCGCGCTGCCGGGCGATGTGATCGACCGCGGCAAGCAGACGTGGCTCCTTATCGAAGGCGCGCAATAGAGCAACCCTTGCATAGTCGTCGATGCCGGAGCTTGAGATGGCCGCTTTGACCAGTGGACGGGATTGGGCTGCATCAATGGCAGCAAGGCCGAACAGCCTCACTTCTGGTCTGTGGCTCTGAAGAGCGTATGCCGGATCTCCGCAGAAGGCCTTTAATGATATGGCAAAGGTGACCGCGCGCATTGCGCGCCGAAGTTGCTTGAGACTGCGCAATCGCGCGGCGTATTCAAGCCGCGCGGCGCCGTTGCGCGCACGATTTATCAGCTTTTCGGGCATCTGTTCGCCACTGGCCTTGCCGAGCGTTGGCACAAGTCTCGTCCCACAAACCTGGCAGTCGAATGCCCAGGCTCGCCTCCAATGCTTGAGCGAAAGTCCCTCTCTGGAGCATTGCAGGCAATGCTGGAATGGCATCTGGGCCGTCAGCGAGGCTTCTCGTGGCGTCATTGCTGGAAAGGTCAAAGATCGCACGACGTCTGGGGCGACACGTGCAGCGCTGGCAATCTTCTCTGCCGCCGCCGCGTCGATGTTGAAGTCCAAGGCGGTGCCATGCGCGGTATCGATCTTGATATGAGCCAGCAGTTCGGCGTCATCACAGTAGTTGGCCGCAGCCAACCGAGACAACCAACCTGACAACAACTCGTCTGGCAGCGGCGCGACAGTTTTTGGCAGCGGGTGCGGCGTCACACCCCGGACTTCTCGAGCCGCCGATTGGCGTTCGCATGGCGCGACCAAACCGGCGTCCATTTTGCGATTGCGTCATCGGTGATGCATTCATCACCTGTGACAATGGCGTCGATGGAAAGATCCTTGATCAGGGCGAAGATGCGCGAGGTCACCCCGCCGGTCAGCGCAAGTATCTGCTTGAGCGACTTGACCCTCAGATTGGATTTCTTCTCGAGGGGCATTGCCGCGATGAGTGTCTGGATCATGTCCGAGAACTCGGCATCGTCGCGCCAGTTTGGCAGATGATGTTCGTCCAGCCGCCTGGCAAGCTGGATATCACCACGGATAGCATCGACGGCCTCACTGACCCCGAGGCAGACCAGCGACACTTCGAGTTCATTGCTGAGATACCGTAGAACATTGAGAAAGCGGCGCTGTTCGCGGTGGGTCCCGGCCAAGAGATTGTGAACCTCGTCGATCATAATCATCCGCAGGCCAAGATCGCGCAAAAGCGCGACGACACGGACTTCGAGGGAGGCCACATTTTGAGCGCGTGCGCCCAGTGCCGTGGCCGGTGCCCCGACGGACGCCAGGATGTGCAGATAGAACCGCCGTTCGTCGGGAGCTGGCGGTGCTTGTAACAGCAAGAGCGGCGTTCGCGTAATTCCCGATGCTGGGTCATATTCCGGTGCATATTTGCGCGACAGGTTGCGGGCGATCATCGTCTTTCCGATCCCCGACGCACCATGTACAAGAAGCCCAGGCATACGGGTTTGCCTTGGCGCTTCGATCATTCCCTGCAAACGGTCCAACACCTGTTCGGCCCGCGGAAAGCCGATCCAGATATCCGATTGAATGAGGGCGATCCGACCGTCTTCCTCAGTTGTCTTTGCCCTCAATTCACCATCTCTCCACCTTGAACAATGGGCGCGATGTATCACCCGTATCGATCGCGCGCAGCCCTTCGGTTGTCGCGACAGCCGAATTGGCTACCTCCAATGTCCCTTTTCTTTCGCGAGATCGGCGTTCTGCCTTCGTCAGGCCCCGGCTCTCAGCCTCGATTTGGCGTTGCCGTCGGATCAACTCAGCCAGGACCAGTTCATTGGACCCAGACTTGCCAAGGGCACGGGCCTTCCTCGTCGCATCGCGATACTCCCAGAGTGACACGGGCGGAATTTCCAGGTTTCTGTACCGCGCCTCAACATATCGGCCATCGTCCAGTTCGACCCAGATCACCGAGAGGTCGCGAGGGTCGTAGCGGACGACCACCTTTCCATCCCCGCGCCCGATGTGGCCTGCAAGCGCATCGGACCAGTACCGTATCTGGAACAGATGGATGCCGTCACGCCTGACCTTGCGCAGTTCACTTGGCAGAAAGCTCACCCGAAAGGCTTCCATCTCGAAGGGGATATCGCCCATCATTTGCTCTGAGAGCGCCTCCCATTTGGCAACGGGCGTGCAGCCAATACTTGAATGAATGCTGTTGTTGTAGCGGCAGATTTCCAGAGCAAACCAGCGATCGAAGTCGCTTAAGGTCATCGTGGCCATGCCCTCGGCGTCATAGTCGCCCTTGGCCACGACCGAGGATTGCGTTGTTCCAGGCAACAGGTGCACTGCCCCCATCATCGTCCCGATCAACCGTTCGATGTGCCCTCCGAAGTGAGGACATCCCGGCGGCCGATAGACCAGATCGATCCCCCATTCCGCACATGCCGACCGAAAGGCATGCGACCGGAAATCGCGCCCGTTATCGACGTGGATGCTATGCGGTTTACCCTGCGCGGGCCAAGGAACATTGCACACCAATTCCGCCAGAAGTTCCGCTTTGGGGGCCACAGCCTGTGTCAGGCAAAGCGCCACCGACAGACGCGAAGGTGCCTCGAGAGAGGTGTAATATCCGGTCACCATCCGCGTTGCGACGTCGATCGCCAGCGTGACCCAAGGCCGCCCAATTGGTTGGCGCTCAAAACTGTCGACAAGGATGATGTCCGCAGGCGTATGGTCGATTTGCACGATCTCGAGAGGCTGACTGGCCTTGTTCTCACCTGTGACCGGCGCAAATTTCTGGCGGGCCGCCTTTGCGCCGTCTCGTGCCTTCGCAACTTCGCGGGCATCCATCGCATCCAGACGACGCTGAACCGTCCGTCGTGTCGGGGGCTGCAAGCCCTGTTGCCAGCACGTGCTGCGGATTTCTGTCACGACGCGCGACAGGCTCGAACGCTCCCGGCTCAAGAAATATCTGCGAAGATGCTCTTCGATCACCGCTTCGACCTTACTGGATATCAAAGTCGTACCGGTCGGGCGGCCGCGTTTCCGCAGAGCCAGGGCGCTGGTACGCCCACCCTCTTCCGCCAGCCGCTTTATCCAGCGCCAGACCGTCGCCCTGCTGACACCAAGCTCCCAAACGGCGTCATTGATGCCACTTTCCAGACTGCCAGTTCCTTTGAGATTTGCCTGAACAAGCGGACGCAGAACGGCCGCCCTGCGCGCCTCCTCAGCACCAGCGGCAACGGAGTCTTCGCGATCATCATCCATCAATATTTGCCACACGAAGCTGCGAACCCTGTCTCAGCTTTAAGGGCAAAAATATCGGAATTAAAGACAAAATCTCATATTTAAAGGCAAAGGGTGGCCGTTGATTTCGTTGGATTTCTCATCTCACAATTAAGGGCTCTGCCTCACTTTGTGTGGCGGAACTATCCTGAAACTGGAAAATTCAGGAGGGATAGTTGTGAATTCGAAGAAGCACTGGTCGCCTGGGGGCGAAGTTTCGATTCAAAGCGTCGAGCGAAGTGATTCCGGCGGGTGGATTGTATCGGGCAGTCTGACACCAAACGGCATCTGCCCAGACTGTGGATTGCATTCACGCCGACGTCACGGCTGGCGGCGTCGGCGGCTGCAGGATTATCCCGCCCATGGAGACGAGGTGACGGTTGATCTCGCGGTTTGCCGTTGGCGATGTTTGGCGCCCGCTTGCCCACGCCGGACTTTCTCGGACCAGATCGCCTCGATTGCGCGTCCTTTTGCACGTCGTACTTCGCGTGCCGGGGAGATTGTCAGCCATCTTGGGCATGCGGCCGGCGGGCGGCCCGCCGAGCGGCTCTTGTACCGTTTGGGCCTTGGGGTCAGCGATGACACGGTGCTCAGGCAGCTGAAGAAGTGTGTTCAAGGCACCGCCGAGCCGCCGACGGTCATCGGGATCGACGACTGGAGCTGGCGGAAGTCGCAAACCTACGGCACGATCATTGTGGATCTGGAGCGTCGCGCGGTGATCGACATTCTCGAGGATCGAGATGTCGTCAGCTGCACCAACTGGCTGAAGCGTCACCCCGAGGTGGAAGTGATCAGCAGAGATCGGTGCGGTCTCTACGCCCAGGCTGCACGGCAAGGAGCGCCGCAAGCGAAGCAGGTCGCTGACCGGTTCCATATCGTGCAGAACCTGCGGCAGGCCATCGAGGAGCAGATGAACCTTCACGGCCGTGCGACCGGCAGGGCGCTGCTGTCCGACGCCGACAACATCACCGCCGCCGGAAGCCTTCTGAAGTCACGCCTTGCGCACAGGACGTCTCGGGAAGAGATTTTCACCACCATCCATGTGCTCCGAAATCAGGGGCTTACCTGCAGCGAGATTGGGCGGCGAACAGGGTTCCCTCGTCGCAGCATCGCGAAATGGCTGCAGTTCGAGACGCCGCCGGACCGCAGGCGGGCAGCTTTGAAGCCGACTTCGCCGTGGTACTTTGAAGAGTTCCTGAGCCAAAGCTGGAATGGCGGAATTCGAACTGGAAGCGCCCTGTTCCGTCTGATCCGAGAGCGTGGCTACGAGGGGAGCCCGACGCATTTGCAGCGGCTGCTGGCGGGGTGGCGCAGAGCCGAAAAGCAAGCGAAGGGCCCTGCCTTGGAGCACCAGATCCTGGAACCGGTCCGGGACCCGGAAACGGGGCACGCGATCTCCCCGGTCATCGCGGCAGCGCTGTGTATCAAACCCCGCGGAAAACTCACCCCGGATCAGGCGCGGAAAGTCGACGCGCTCAAGGCTGGCTCTCCCGCCTTCGCAACGATGCGCTGCCTCGTCATGCGGTTCAACGGTATCCTGCGTGGCCGCGAGGCAGACCCGCTCCCTGCATGGATCGACGACGCGATCGAAACCGACCTGGCGCCCATCGTGCGCTTCGCACGCACATTGAACCGAGATTTCGATGCGATAAAAAACGCTATCGAGATGCCCTGGAGCAACGGCCAGGCGGAAGGTCAGATCAACCGCCTGAAAACCCTCAAACGCGCCATGTACGGTCGGGCCGGTCCAGAATTGTTGCGGGCGAGAATGCTACCGTTCCGCCACACAGATTGAGGCAGAGCCCAATTAAGGGCTACGCGACAGCTGGATAAATCTGCTCGTTTCATCCAGCGCAGCACGACAGCTTCGCGACATCCTTGTCGAAAGTCTGCGCGGCGAGTTTCAGCCCCTCGACCGTTGTCAGATAGGGGAAGATCGTCTCGCCGAGTGCCTTCGTCGTCATACCGATCTTAAGCGCCATGACCAGCGTCTGCACGCTGTCTGCCCCCTCCGGCGCCATGATCACGCCGCCAAGCAGACGGTCTGTCGCCCGGTCCGCGACCAGCTTGATCAGCCCGCGCGTATCGCGCGCGGCAAGCGCGCGAGGCACGTTGTCGAGGGTCAGCACGCTGGTCTTGACGTCATGACCCGCCGCGCGCGCCTGCGCCTCAGTCAGCCCGACCCCGGCGACCTGCGGATCAGTGAACACCACCCAGGGCATCGCCGCATTGTCGTATTGTTCGGCCCCGCCCATGACGGCGTTGCGGGCGGCCAACTTGGCGCCATAGGCGGCCATATAAACGAATTGATCGCGGTCCGTGACGTCACCCGCGGCAAAGATCCCGGGCTTTGTGGTCTGCATGTCGTCGCCAACCCGGATCGCACCGCGTGCGTCGGTCTCGACGCCCATCTCCGCGAGGCCCAGCCCCTCGGTGTTGGCGGCGCGCCCCGTCGTCAGGACGAGGCGGTCGGCCGTCAGTTCGCGCTCCGCGCCATTCATCGTCACGGTCAGCACCGCACGGTCTCCGTCGCGCCGCGCGGCGTGATAGGTTGCGCCGTCAAGAACCGTGACACTCCCGGCGCGCAAGACCTCGGTGAGCGCTTGCGCCACCTCCGGCTCGGTGCGCGGCAACAGGCGCGAACGGCAGACGATGGTAACCCGCGTGCCCATCCGCGCCATCATGTGCGCCAGCTCCACGCCGATATAGCCGCCGCCGAGGAAGATCAGGCTTTCGGGCAACTGGTCCAGATCCAGCAGCGACGTGCTGTCGAGCGTTGGTACGTCCCGGACCCCAGGGATGTCGGGCCTGGCCGGTCGACCGCCGGTGGCGACGATCACCTTGGGAGCCGTGATCCTGCGCCCGCCGACCTCGACCCCGCCGGGGACGAGACGGCCTGGACCCTCGTCGAGATAGGTCACACCCTCGTAGCCCGGCAGCAGATCGGCGTACTTCTTCTGGCGCAGTGTAGCGACAAGATCGTCCTTGGCCGCAACCAGCGCCGACCAGTCGGCGACCTGCGCCTCTCCGCTGAGGCCCGGGAAACGATGCGCCGACTGCGCACTGTGCAGGGCTTCCGCAGCGCGGATCATCGTCTTGGAGGGCACGCAGCCCACGTTCACGCAGGTGCCGCCGATGGTCCCATGCCCGATCAGCGCGACGCGCTTGCCGCCCTCGGCGGCGGTGATCGCGGCGGAGAAGCCAGCCGATCCGGCGCCGATCACGGCGAGGTCGAAATCGCCCGTGGGCGCCTTGGTTTCGAATTTCATGAACTCATCCATTTTCTTGAGATGCCCTGCGCCGCTGCCGCCGCCAGACGGCATAGATGGTTAGGCCGATTAAAAACGCCAGCGCGGGCAGCAGCACATAGTCGAGCCAACCCAGCCAGGCCGACAGGCCCACGGCGCCGAGAAGAACGACCAGGATCGGCGTGAAGCAGCAGAGCGCTGCGATGACGGTGCCGACGACACATGTTGCAATCAGCTTGCGGTCTGTCCGCTCGGTCATCCCGTCAACCCGAGACGCGCGCCGGGTAGCCTGCATTGGCCGACGCGGTGGCGATCGCCTCTGCGCTGGTCGCGGCGGTGTCGAAGACGACAGTAGCGGTGCGCGCCTCGAAGTCGATCTCGACCGCGTGCACGCCTTCGACGCCCTCCATCGCGCGCTTCACGGTGACCGGACACAGCGCACAGGTCATATTGTCCACCGCGAAGGTGAGGGTCTGCTCGGCGGCGACGGTTTGCGCGACGGCAGGGATGGCCGTGATGGGTGCTGTGGCGGTCAGGCCGAACAGAACAAGGGCAAGGATCGTCTTCATGAGGGTGTCCTTTCGAGATCAGTAGAGAAGCGGAGCCCACCAGTCGATGGTGAGTGCAGCGAGGACGAGGATCAGGGAGGTCCAGAGAGCGGACTTGGTGATGCGCGCCGAGGATGGGCGCGCGCAGTAGGAACCGGGCTCGCAGACGGTCGGTTTGCGGAAATAGACCTGCCGGAATCCCGCCCCGATGAAGCCGAGCGAAATCACGGCGAAGATCGGCTTGAAGGGCTCCAGCGCCGTCAGGTTGCTGATCCAGGCCCCCGAGATACCGAGGGTCAGCAGCACCAATGGTCCGACACAGCAGGCCGAGGCGAGAAAGGCGCCCATCACCCCGCCCGCCGCAAGCCAGCCCTTTCGGGCGGGGCGATCCGCTGCTGAGGTGTCAGTTCTGTCGTCTGTCAGCGCCATGTCGCGCACCTTTCGTCTGTGGTTGACGATGGGTGTAGGGTCTGTAGTAGCTACAGGCTCAAGAGGAAAACCCCCATGATCGATCACGAAAGCGAGAGCAGCTTAACACGCGGCGACCTGGCCCGGGCGACCGGATGCAACATCGAGACGATCCGCTATTACGAGAAAACCGGCCTGCTGCCCGACCCGCCGCGCAGCGCCGCAGGCTACCGGATATATTCCGCCGCACACGCCACGCGCCTTCGCTTCATCCTGCGCGCCCGCGAGATCGGGTTCTCGATGGAGGACATTCGCGGGCTGATGGGGCTCGACGATGGTGCCGCGCCGACCTGCGCCGAGGTCAAGGAGCGGACAAAACGTCACCTTGCGGACGTGCGGGCGAAGATCGCGGATCTCCGGCGGATCGAATCCGTCCTCGCTGCAACGGCATCCAGGTGTTCTGGCGCCGAAGTCCCCAACTGTCCGGTGCTCGACGCGATTTCTGGAAACTGAAAACTATGACACGAACTTCCCGAACTCTTGAAGCTCCCATGCATCGAACTGGAAGATTCAAGATCGTGCCGCTACCCATATCTTGAATCGCCCCTGGCCGGTCACCTCGCGGATCAGGCCTCGCGCTTCCATCCAGGCAATATTGCGTTGAACGGCGGCACGGCTAGCGTTGGTCAGGACCTCGCCCATCGGGGTAGAGACAAGGGGCCATTCGGTAAGCACAGCGCGCAAGGCGCGCGGGGTCTTGCCCGAAAGCGGTGTCATTTCGGCTTCCGCCCGCGCTGACCATGCTTCGACATCGTCTAGGTGCCGCATTGCTGTCAGACATGCCGTCTCCATCCCCTCAAGCCAACGCGCCAAACGATCAGCGGGTGGGCCGCCAGCGCGCAGCCCCCCTGCCCCACCCATGGCCAGAGGTGCAAAGACTGCTCCCTTGCCCTCGCTGGCCGCGATCCGCGCGGCCGTGACTGCCGCTTCCATTCGATCGCCCTGCTGCCCAAGGCCCGCAAGGCTCCAGAGGTGATAACCCGCTGTCGCTTAGCCCTTAATTCCGAGACATGGCACTTTGATCCCCAAATTTTACCCTTAAATACGAGATTCCGGCGCCTTCCAGTGGAGTTTCCTTGTCTTTCCGTAGTATCTCTGATCGAACTCTGTCTCAGCTTTACAGGCAAAATTTCGGAATTAAGGGCAAAATATCATATTTAAGGGCAAAGCACAGCCGCTGATTTCGTTGGATTTCTCATCTCGTAATTAAGGGCTACGCGACAGCTGTCCAGCTTATCAGCTGTCCAACCCATCGAATAGCCACCGAAAAAGCTGACTGCCCGCACGACTGCCCGTTCTTGAACACGGTTGTCGGCTGCCAAAGATTGGTAAAGCGATCCGATTGGCTGGAGTTCGCTCTTGGTGTGCCTTGACAGATGCCCGGAGAATCCGCCACAGATTGACTGTGAGGTCGCTGGATAAAGCCAAACGCTTGTTGCGGCTCAATGCGAAAACCTCGTCATGAACAAGCTACATATGAGAGGAGAACCAATGTCTTGGAGTGCGCCGAAAATTAAGGAAGTCAACTGCGGCATGGAAATCAACATGTACGCCCCGTCCGAAGATGAACGCCGCGGATACGAGCCGGACCTGTTCTAAGCACAGGTAACGCGGAGGACCTGAGGTGAAGTTTCTTGTCTTGGGCGCTTCCGCGGGTGGCGGGCTGCCACAGTGGAACTGTGGATGCCGAAATTGCGAAGATGCCCGGCGCGGGGTCATACCTGCGTCCGGGCAATCTTCATTAGCTGTTTCCTTGGATGGCGACAGTTGGGCGATTATAAATGCCTCGCCTGATATCAGGCAGCAGATGCTGGACCGCCCCCAAATGCACCCGCGTGCCTTGCGCGATACCCCGGTGGCCTCGGTTTTGCTGACCAATGGGGATCTCGACCATATCGCGGGGCTCTTGTCGCTGCGCGAGCAGACGCCCTTCGTGTTGTATGGGACAGGCGAGATACTCGATATTCTGGCTGCGAACCGGATCTTTGACGCGTTGAACCCGGTCAAGGTGGATCGGCGCAGCGTCAGCCTTGGGCGGGATTTCGAATTGCTGCCGGGGCTGTCGGCCCGGTTGTTCGCCGTGCCCGGAAAGGTGCCGCTGTTCATGGAAAGCGCCGCCGTCGCCACGGACCTGATCGGCGAGCAAACCGTGGGTGTGCGTCTGGCTGCAGCGGGAAAGGTGGCCTATTATGTGCCCGGCTGTGCCGATGTGACCGATACAGTGCTCGGGCAACTGTCCGATGCGGATCGCATCTTTTTTGACGGCACTCTTTGGGACGATGACGAGATGATCCGCACAGGCACGGGCGTCAAGACGGGGCGGCGGATGGGCCATATCCCGGTCAGCGGGCCGGACGGGTCGATGGCGCGGCTGACGGGTTTGCGCGCGGCCAAGACCTATATCCATATCAACAACACGAATCCGATGTTGCAGCGTCATGGTCCCGAGCGGGCCGAGGTGGAAAAATCGGGCTGGACCATCGCGCAGGACGGACAGGAGATTTCGCTATGAGCCGGGAGACACTGGAGGCACGGTTGCGCCAGATCGGTGAGGAGCGGTATCACGACAAGCATCCGTTCCATCATCTGCTGCACGGCGGGCAATGCACCCCGGATCAGGTGCGGGCATGGGTCATCAACCGCTGGGCCTATCAGGCAGCGATCCCGATGAAGGACGCGGCCTTCATGTCGCGTTGCAGCGATCCGGCCATTCGCCGCGCGTGGCGCTCGCGGATCGAGGACCATGATGGCGGGATAGATGAGGGTGGCGGGCTGCGCCGCTGGTTGAAACTGGCCGAGGCGGTGGGGCTGGACCCTGATTATGTCGCCTCAAGCCGGGGTGTGCTGCCCGCGTCGCGTTTCGCGGTGGATGCCTATGTCCGCTATGTGCGTGATATGCCGCTTTTGCAGGCCGTTGCCTCATCCCTCACCGAACTCTTCGCGCCCAAAATCCATGAGAAGCGAATCGAGGGGCTTCTGGAGCATTACGATTTCGCCAATACTGACAGCCTGTCCTATTTCCGCAACCGTCTGGATCAGGCCCCGCGCGATGTGGCTTACGGTCTGAACTGGGTGCTGGAACATGCCGACACGCCTGAGAAGGAGAATCAGGCCTGCGCCGCGTTGATCTTCAAGACCGAGGTGCTGTGGGCGCAGTTGGATGCGCTGCATTCGGCCTATGTCGTGCCGGGGCGTATTCCGCCGGGCGCGTGGAAACCCGGCGAGGGGATGGCGTGAGCCTGCAATTTGCCCCTGATGACCGCCCCTGCCTGCCGCGCGGGGTGCGTCTGCACAAGGATCAGGTGCGCGGGCAGATGGTGTTGCTGGCCCCTGAAAAGGCCATCGAACTGGACGCGATCGGGGTGGCCATCCTGAACCGTGTGACAGGACAGGCGCGTTTTGCAGATATCATCGCGGATCTGGCCCGCACCTATGCGGCGCCGGCTGAGCAGATCGAGCCGGATGTGCAGCGCTTTCTGATGAGCCTGCGCGCACGGCTTTATGTGATGGTGCAACAATGACCAAGGTACCGCCACCCATTGCCATGCTGGCCGAGTTGACGCATCGCTGCCCGCTGAGTTGCCCCTATTGTTCGAACCCGCTGGAGATGGCGCGCAAGGACAGCGAGCTTGATACCGCCACTTGGGTGGATGTGTTCGGCCAAGCGGCGCGGTTGGGGGTGTTGCAACTGCATCTGTCAGGCGGAGAGCCTGCATCGCGCCGCGATCTGGAAGAGTTGACGCAGGCGGCGGCTCAGGCGGGGCTATACACCAATCTGATCACATCGGGGATTGGGCTGACGCCCAAGCGGTTGGATGCCTTGCAGGAAGCCGGGTTGGATCATATCCAGCTGTCGCTGCAAGGGACCAATGCCGCGCTGGCGGATATGATCGGCGGCTATCGAGGCGGGTTTGACCGGAAGATGGCCATTGCGCGTGAGATCAGCGCGCGGGGCATCCCCCTGACGCTGAACGCGGTGATGCATCGCAAAAATCTGGACGAACTGGATCGCACGATCGAGATGGCGGTGGAACTAGGCGCGCGACGGCTTGAGGTGGCCTGCGTGCAGTTCCATGGCTGGGCGGTCAAGAACCGCAGCGCGCTTTTGCCCACGCGCAGTCAGACCGAGGCGGTCAAGGCCAAGGTGGCCGAGGCTGCGCAGCGGTTGCGCGGGGTGCTGGCCTTTGATTTCGTGCCGCCCGATTACTATGCGGATTACCCCAAGGCCTGCATGGGCGGTTGGGGATCGGCGGGGCTGAACGTGACACCCGATGGCACGGTGCTGCCCTGCCATGCCGCCCAAAGCCTGACCCATCTGACATTCGAGACGGTGCGCGACAGGCCCTTGGCCGATATCTGGTACCACAGTTCCGCCTTCAACGCCTACCGCGGCACCGACTGGATGCCGGAACCCTGCCGGAGTTGCGACCGCAAGGAAGTGGATTTCGGCGGCTGCCGCTGTCAGGCGCTGGCCATCGCCGGGGATGGAGGGGCAACCGATCCGGTCTGTGTGAAAGCCCCTGATCATCACAAAGTCGTAGCCCTGCTGGACGAAATGGATGACAATCTTGATCTGGTCTACCGGATCAATCCCTGATCGGCGGTAGGGTGTGATTGGCCGGATGAACCGGCCAATCAAAGGTTATTCGACCATCGTGATCTTGAGGCCGACGGCGGCATACCAATCGGCGATGGCGCGGATTTCCTCATCCGACAGCTCTTGTGCGATGGGTGTCATGATCTCATGCACGCGCTTGCCGTTGCGAAACGCTTTGAGCTGCGTGTCGATGTAGATGTTCGTTTCACCCGCAAGGTTTGGCGCGTCTTCCAACAGATGCAGGCCATCCGCGCCATGACAGGCCACGCATTGTTCGGGTGCGCGGGCCGGGTCCTGCTTCAGATCGACCTCGACCGTATGACCGGAATACCACGCCGCCAGATTGGCGATATCCGCATCGCTGAGGTTGCGGGCGACCACGGTCATCATCTCATGCTCGCGCGTGCCGTCGCGAAAGGCTGTCAATTGGCTTGAGATATAACCAAAGGATTCACCGCCGATATGCGGCGCGATGGGAATCTTGGCAAAGCCTTCGCGGCCATGACAGGTGCTGCACTGGTTCGCCAGTTTCCGCCCTGCGTCACGGTCGCCTGTGGCTTCCGCCATAGTGCCCCCGGCGAGCATAAGCCCGCCGAGGAACGTGATTGTTGCCACTCTCATTCGGCGGGCTTCGGGTTATAGGCGATGCGCCAGATGGCCCCGGCGAAGTCGTCGGACACCAGCATGGAGCCATCGCGCAGGAAGGCGATGTCCATGGGACGGCCACGATATTCGCCCGTTTCCTCGTCCAGCCAGCCATCGGCGAAGACTTCCGTAGAGGCGGCATTGCCATCAGCGTCCAAAGCCGTGAACATCACGCGTGCGCCAATTGGCGTGGTCCGGTTCCACGACCCGTGCTGGGCGGAGAAAATACCGCCGTGATATTTTTCGGGAAAGGACGACTTGTTGTAGAAGCTCATGCCAAGATCGGCGGCATGGGCCTCCATCTCGACCTGCGGCTCAACGAAAGTAACGCCCTCCGGACGCGGCACATCCTTGTATTCCGCGATCTCGTAGCTTGCATTGGTCCAAGGGAAGCCGAAATGCTGGCCGGCTTCGGTCTGACGATTCAACTCCCCGGGGGGGACGTTATCGCCCAGACCGTCAACTTGATTGTCAGTCCACCACAGATCGCCATTCGCGGGGTTGAAATCATGTCCCACAGAATTGCGGACGCCGCGCGTAAAGACCTCGCGACCCGAACCGTCGGTGTTCATGCGGATGATGCCGCCGATCCCGATCTTGTCGTACATTTCAAGCTTTTCAACAGGCTGCACGTTATAGGGCTGACCCAGTGAGATATAGAGCTTGCCATCAGGACCAACCCGGCAGACGCGCGCCGTGTGGTTGAAGCTTTCCTCCTCGGCCGGGACCAGCTCGCCCTTGGCCACAACAACACCTACGGCGGGGTCCGGTCCTTCGAAGAAGAACTCAGCGGCGGGGAAGGTCAGGACGCGGTTACGCTCTGCAATGAACAGAAAACCGTCCGGCGAGAAGCAGGGGCCGTTCGGCACATCGAACGTGATCGAGGGGGCGAAATCCATAACCTGATCCGCCACGCGGTTTCGGTCACGGTCGACGACAGACCAGACTTTGTCCTTGCGAGTGCCAACGAAGGTCACCGTCCCCTGCGGCGCCACAGCCATAGAGCGGGCATCCGGCACCACGGCATAGAGGCTTACTTCAAAGCCATCCGGCACGTTGATGTGCGGCACGATGGCGCGCAGGGCTTCGGCTGTGGCACCCTCTTGCTCCACGTATGTGAAGGTCGCGTCAGTCCGCTGCATATTCGACAGCTTGTCCATGTTGTCTTGTGCCATGGCAGGGGCCACCATGGCACTACTCAATAGCAAGGCTGCTGCCAGTTTAGTGAAACTCATGTCATCCTCCCAAGATGTAAATGGAGAGCTTGAATTTAGCTTTCGCAAAATACGATCTCCGCGGTAGAGGTTTGCTAATACTTCTCGTTACGTCAACGGTTTTTGTGGGACGCTGCGCTGATCGGTGGCATCGATGAGGAAGTGGCACACCGCCCATCCTCAGGCGGCATTCATAGCTCGGCTTCTAGAGCCCCATCGCCTACGAGCGAATGGCAAGGGAAGTGAGCTAAACGCTCTCCACAAAAGCCGGGCAAGTCCACCATGCCTTGCGCCAACAACCGCAACGCATTCGAGGCCAGCAGCCAGAAACAGAGATGGATTGCAATCAAAACGGACAAAGAAGGCGGTCATTCGTGTAGTTTGCAGCGAATGGCAACTCTCCGCCGATTTTGTTGAAAAAGTCGGCCTGAGAACGCGTTTTTGGCTGGCCTCAGTCTTGGATGTCGCCGTTTGGTTCGGGCAATCGCCCGTCGCGCCGCCTTGAGGCGTCTATCTGGCCGCTCAGATCATGCCGTGGCCTCCGAGTTGGCGCACTGAGGCCGCAGCTTCGCGAGTTTTCGTAGGTTCTGGGCGATGGCGGCGAGGAGGAATTCGTCCTTCGCACCATTGGGGCCGCGCAGGCGTAGCCGGCTCAGGCCGAGGATGCGCTTCAAATGGGCGAAGAGCATCTCCACCTTCTTACGCTTGTCGCGGGATACCTTGTAAGCCTTGGTTTTGCGGCATTCGCGGGCGAACTCGCGTGCTTCCTCGTGGGGTTCACGGGTGACGTATCGGGCCTCCGCTTTCGGGCAGCAGCTTTCCTTGGATGGACAGGCCTGAGATGTCGCCTTCAAGGCACGATATTTCTTCCGCCCGCCGGTGTCCTGACCCCGGTTCGGATCGGAGTAGTTCCGGCGATACTGTTTGAGGGCGTGACCCTCGGGGCAGATGTATTGATCATTCGCCTCGTCCCATTCGAAGTCGGATCTGGACCAGGTGCCATCGGTCCGCTCTGATTTATCGATGACAGGGATGAAGGGGATGATGCTGCGCTGTTCGACCAGCCAGCCAAGGTTCTCGGCGTTGCCATATGCCGTGTCGGCCGCCAGCCAATCCGGTCGAATGCCGAACCGCTTCTCCGTCCTGTCCAGCATGATCCGCGAGGCTCCGACCTCAGCCTGACGGATCGCTCTCGTGGCTTCG
>NZ_JARAMP010000034.1:0-27570 GCF_028802875.1 Seohaeicola sp. 4SK31
GACGATGCCTCTTTGTGGTTCCGTTCTCAAAGGTCGTCTCGACAATAATCCGCACTTCCATGGCAGTTCCCTTCTCAATGAACCACCAACATACACAGACACCCCCAAGTTTTGCCCACTCCCGAACTGCTAGGGCCCCAGGGTTCAGGGTCGACCGATCCGTCCCGCGCCACCCGCGGCAGGTTCGCGAAGGTGATAACATCGGTGACGGGACGAATATCGATGAACGGGGTTCCTCGTGCGACCGCGAGGGCGGCCAAGGGAAAGCGCTCGATCGGCGCGAGGGTCGAGACGGTGGTCCAACCGAGATGGATGAACGTGCCGCCCTCTCCGCAGATCACATGGGCATTCGGCAGCGTCGCCGCCTGCCTGAGATAGCCGAGATCACGCAGGACGGTCTCGCGCTCGAGCTGCAGTGCCTGGCCCGTCTGGCCGGTTCGGCGTAGTTCCTTGTGTCGCCACCACGAGGCAGCGGTCGCGCGTAACACGCGCAAGACACCTGTTTGCATCGGAATGCCCTTCATCAGGAAAGACAGACCGGAATCCGGCCCGGACCCATCTGAGGGACCCCAAAGGCCCTCATCCGTCAGTCACACAACCCGAAGAACACTTTCTCTTTTTCCGGCCCCTTTGGGCACACAGCAAAACCGAAAAGCCCGGCACATCTGCGGAAGCCATTGATTTCATGCAGCAATTCTAGATCGGCACCCAAGATCGGCAACGCATATCGGCAAAACCTTGCTCAAAAGTACGAAATGTGTTTATTTTTCAATTACTTTGCAAACATGGAAGATCGGCAAAATGCTGGAAACACCCGCCAGGATCGAACCCTGCTTCTTCGAGGAGCATATTCCTACAGAACTGGCAGACCTTTCGGTCGACATCCAGAGGGAAGCCACCGGGCTGGGACAAGGGCTGCATCCTGACAGCGCCGCCGAGCTTGCCGATCTCGTCCGTGTGATGAACTGCTACTACTCCAACCTGATCGAAGGACACAACACACGCCCCCGCGACATCGAAAGGGCGCTGGCTGGTGCCGAGCTTGAGGAAGAAACCCGTCCCCTCGCCCTTGAGGCCCGGGCGCACGTCATCGTTCAACGGGCCATCGACGAGATGCATCGCAAGGGCACCCTGCCCCGCCCCACATCCGTCGAATTCCTGACTTGGGTCCATAAGAGCTTCTACGACGAGATGCCGGATGAGTTTCGGGTCATCGAACATCCCGACGGCACACAAGAGCCCATCGTTCCGGGACGCATGCGCCAGGATGATGATCGGGAAGTTGCGGTCGGGCGCCACCTACCTCCTTCATCGTCGCGCGTCGCGGCATTCATGGACCATTTCGACAAACGATTTCAGATTGCGGCGCGGTCTTCGAGCGGACGGATCATCGCGATCGCCTCTGCGCATCACCGGCTCAACTACATCCACCCTTTCCCAGATGGTAACGGCCGTGTCAGCAGACTGATGTCTCATGCCATGGCCCTCACAGCGGGGATTGGTGGCCAAGGGCTCTGGTCCGTATCACGTGGGCTGGCCCGCGGGCTAACCGATCGGGGCGAGTACAAACGGATGATGGATCTGGCTGACAGTCCACGCCGCGGAGACCGCGACGGACGGGGGAACCTGTCAGAAGCGGCACTGAAGACGTTTAGTGAATGGTTCCTAAAGGTGACGCTCGACCAGATCACCTTCTCAGCAAGATTGTTCGATCTCGGCGGACTTGACCAACGGTATCGTCGTCTTGTTGCAGATACCATCGATGACAAGCGAGCGCCGGAACTAATCTCGGCGGTTCTTCGGCATGGGGCACTGGAACGAGGCGATGCGCAGATTGTGCTCAAGACGTCCGAGCGTACTGCTCGCAACACGCTGAGTAAACTGACCGCCGCCGGATACATGACGTCCGCCTCGCCGAAGACGCCGGTTCGGTTGGCGTTTCCGTTGGATTATCGAGAGCGGCTCTTTCCAAACCTCTTTGGAGACGGTGACCTCCCACAATAACTTTAGGCATTTAGGGTGTAATGCCTGGCCGCCGATTTCTTCCATGGGCGGCCAGATTTTCATCAAGACTTGCTCGTGTGTCACTTGTCCACCGCGGTGGACATCTGCTGGTCTGAGATGAACTGAAGAACCACCACGCGCCGCTAGGTGCGTTTGGACAGTTTTGGTTGCCACAAGCGCCGCTTCTCGTTCGAAGTCCACCGCGGTGGACATTAGACAGTTCGCTCATTGTTTTCGGACAGTCGCTTGATCAAAGCTAATGGATCAAATTGGTTTTGCCTTTGACCCAGGGTGATACTGTGAAAATACGCTCCAAAATCCCTGATGCGTTTTCCAAGCTGTAGCATGATGAAGATCGCGCATGACGCTTTCTGAGCTCCTACAGCATTCTTGGCTTTCTCGAAAGTCTCTGGGTGAATGCCCATCATGGGTGCAAGTGTTCGAGCATGGTTTTCAATGTCCAACCAGTTTCTAAGTCTCTCTGTGGAGAACAATGTCGCCTGATCGCAGACTGAGGTCAGCAAGTCTGGTTTCAGGGCTTCATGGCCTATGTTGCTATCTAAATCTTTTTCTTCTTCTTCAGACTTAGATTGATGCCGGACAGTTTGTCCGTCATTGGCGGGCAATTTCATAGTTTCAGGTGGGTCATCCGGGGTAGACAAACTCTGGCATTCTGTATCTGTATTGGCGAGCAGAGCGTGGTATTCGGGGAGGCTCAGCTTCCTGCGTAGAGCTTTCCGTGCGTGGTTGATGAATGCGTTGCTAGGATCGTGCTCTTCCAAATGGGCGAGCTTTGTAAGGATCTGTTTGCGGACAAATATCCGATCTCGCCGGTTATTCTCCATCTCTTGCGCGATGGCTATAAGCTCGCTCGCACGTTGGAGCAGGGGGGTGAGAGACAATCCATAACTGATGCACTCCCCGCCGGATGAGCGAACGCGGTAGCGCTTTCGGTTCGAGCTGTCGTTGCGCTTGATGAGTCCAAGTTCAACGAAGCGGTTGATGTGCCTGCGGAGTGTCCGTTCGTCGATTCCGCCAACGCGCTGGCAAAGTGAATTGTTAGACGCAAAAACCGTTTCGCCATGGCCAGGTTTCAGAAAACTGAGCATTGCTTGAAGTGTCTGTATGTGGCCAGGACGTAGACCAAACACGCTGCGTGCATCTCTCAGGGCTCTGAAGATGGTCCAGACGTCGGTTTCAGATGGGGGAAATGAGCCGCGGGTTGCATCAGCACCGGCGGCTTCGATCGAGAGTTTTGTAAATGCCATGGCTTGTTCACGACGACCGTTCGGCCCACAACTTCCCCGTCTCTTTCCTCGAATTTTCGCGGAAAAAGGCAAAAAATATCAGTCCACCGAATCGGTGACTCTTGACCGGTATGCTGGAGGTTGCTACATCAAAGATGCTAATCAGATGATGAGGGCTCTCCAGGGGAAACTTTGGGGGGCTCTTTTCTTTCGGGTCTTCGCTTTTCTCCTCTGCTCGTGTTGCTCTGTGTGGCTTGGGTTAGGACCCAGAGCCTCTCTCATTCCGCCACTGTACGAAGAGTTGCAAAAGCGTAGCTTCCGCGTGCTCTTCGAGCCATTGGCCGAATTCTGGATTGTCCTTCTTGGTGACCTTGAGCGCGATCGCCTTCTCATCGATTGTCAGCGTGCCCAATGAACTGCCGTTCTCATCATTGATGACCGAAGTCAGCCCACGATTGGGTGGCTTCTTGTCGCTACGTGCTTTGCTCGAGCACGCCGAATAGACCGCTTGGAACTTTTCGGAACTAGGAGTGTCGTCGGGCAGGGCGGCGAGCGCCTCTTTGGCGATGTCCACCAAATCTACCTTCACCGACAAGGCAGCTAGATCACCCCACTGCCGCCGGCCGATCCCATGTGCTGGCCCGATGAGTTGAACAAGACCGTCTGGCAGTTGTTCTATGACGACCCTGTGGTTGGATACGCCTTGCCGGGTCAGACCTAGAGCATCTTGAATGACACCGGATTTGTACCCGGATTCTTGCATCTCTTTGATAAAAATAGACTTTTCTATAAAAGACGGATCAAGCCTGAGGTTGTTCTCCTGGCCTTGAGCGATCAGAGATGCGTCATCGTCCAAGGTTCGAACAATTGCCTTGACCGTTCCACCGACCTTACGGATCGCCGCAAGCCTGCGGCGGCCGTAGATGATGCGGTATCTGTCCGGTTGGGCTGATGGACGGACCATGATGGGCACTTGTTGGCCATGCTTGCGAATGCTCTCGGCCAACTCATCGATACTGGAATCTTCCAGCACCAACCGATCGCGCAGCCCATCCATGTCAATCTGATCGGGTTCGATATCGCGAATCGAGTTTGCTGTGATCTCGCGCAAAGAGTCGCGCAATCCTCCAACAGATCCCGGCAGCTTTGCCGCTTTTGGCGGGGTAGGGGAGGGGGCTCCGCTCTCCGTCTCATTCCTTGGAGGCTGGTTGAAGATGTTTCGGGCCATCAGCGACGCCCCCATGCCATTTGGATCGTCTGCTCTAGCTCATCGCCAACGCCATTCACGCTGGTCAGGGCGCGATCAATTGTCTTTCTGATGAATTGGCTTGGATCGACTTCGTAGACGGTCTGCTGGGTCATCCCCGCGTCGGAGATCGCCGTAGACTTCAGCATCGGCTCTGTCATGACCTGACCTGCCAGAATTGATCTCAGGTAGCCTGCCATTTGGGTCTGCGGACCGTCCGACGGTTCATATCTGGTAATCAGGAATTTGACAAAATCCCATGTGACACGCCGACCGATGGCTTCCTCCACGGCCTTGACCGTTTCTGAAGCAAGCTTCAGGAATTGGCTCATGGATGCGATGTCAAGCATACCAGGTACCACGGTAACCAAAAGCCCCGTCGAGGCTGCCAGCGCAGTCAGGGTTAGAAACCCAAGCTGAGGCGGGCAGTCGATCAGGACGATGTCGTAGTTTGCCTCAACCTCTTCAAGCGCCAAGGCGAGGCGCTCTGCAAAGATGGGCTGTACGCGACGGGCGAGAGCGTTTGCGGTCTCGGTTTCGTACTCCGAGAGCATCAAACCGGCGGGCACCATGTCGAGCTTATGGAAGTAGGTCTTTTGGATGACGTTCGAGAGAGGAACTTGGTCCTCATATCTCAAAGCATCATAGATTGTGCCGCCATCGGCGAACTCAAGCTCGGGCCGAAAGCCGAAAAACGTAGTCAAACTTGCTTGCGGATCGAGGTCTAGGACCAGCACGCGGTAACCGCGCAAGGCATACCTTTGCGCAAGATGAATCGTTGCAGTAGTCTTTGATGAACCGCCTTTGAAGTTGACGACGGATATCACCTGGAGACGATCGCCATCACGTCGACCTGGGCGGTAGCTTTCTGCGTTCTTTCCAGTGCGTCCAAGAACATCGCGCAACTCATCAATCTCTTGGGCTGTGTAGAACCGGTGTCCGCGGTTGTCTGTATGCACTTCCGGGAAGCTGCCGTCCTTGTGCCGGTTGCGCAGGTTAGATGTGCTTACGCGCAGGAGGCCGGCAACTTCGGTGGAACTGAAGCGGCGTAGGGACTTTCGTTCTTCGGGTTCGAAAGCGATCTTCATCTGGCGATCCAAAGACTCAGCCAGATTGTCGGCAAATGCTCCGATATCGGAAGAGCCTATGCCTTGCGTGTATCCAATGTTACGATAATCCATGTCCTGCCGCCCACTCTCGGCCTCTGTTGAGGCTCTTAGTCATTCTGACGGCGTACAGCGTGTCTGACGCGTTTTGCCGTCAGAATGGGAATGCCACGATCCAGTGAGTCCGGCAAGAAGAATCTAAATGTAGTGTGAAAGTTATCCACAACACCTATAGGTGTTGCAGCGTAAGAAACTCAGCAAGTCATTGATATAGATATATTAAATGCAGATCTAACCGAATCGAGCCGCTACTCTGTTGAGTTGGCACATTAGCAGCTAACCCCAAGCAACTAATGGCACTTTCTGCCTCCTGCGGAGTTTTCTCCCGGTGAAATTCTTTGGATTCGGGTCAGAAGCTACATCTGATCTTGGCTCGATTCGTACGGCATGAGGCCAAGTCGTTCCGCCCGCTCCAACAGCATTTTCACCGAAGACGGCTGCCATCTTGTTCGGCCACGGGGCGTGCGTTCGCGCATAGATTCCAGCCGTTCACAGATAGCTTGAAGCGTGATGTCGGGATCTGCGCCCTTGATGCCAGCAATAATGGCGGGCAGGCGATCGTCCGTTTCGCGGCGCCCGGCGCGGGCCAGCACCTCGGTAGGCAGGAAGCCGTCGCGGACATAGGCCTTCACAGCGCGCAAGAGCCGGCTTTGGGTCCAGCGACGCGCCTCGGGCAGGGGGCCGTTGATGATGCGCACAACGTCTTCCCAGGCCAAGTCGGGGCGCAACCGGCGCACATGGGGCACCCAATCTTGTGCCGTCTCGTTCAGACGCTCCATGTAGCCGTCTTGCCGCGCGAGCCGCACCTTGCGTAGCGCCGCTGGATCGCGGGCGCGTAGGCCCGGGTTCCCGCCGACCCGGCCCTTAGTACGGGCACTCGCCAGCCCCGCCTTGGTACGTTCGCGGATCAGCGCCCGCTCAAACTCGGCCGCGGCGCCCAGAACCTGAAGCGTGAACTTGCCTTGCGGGGATCCGGTGTCGATCGGGTCCTGAATGGAACGAAAGAACGCCCCCTTGGCCTCCAGCCGTTCGATCACCTCCAGCAGATGCGACAGCGACCGCGCCAGTCGGTCGATCCGAACGACGACCAGCGTGTCGCCTTTGCCGATGCGTTCCAACACCCGCGCCAACACCGGCCGCGCACGATTGCCGCCCGAGGCCTGTTCTTCATGGATCTCGGCGCAACCCGCGGATTTCAGGGCCTGCGACTGGGGCAGGGGAGTCTGATCTTCGGTCGATACGCGGGCATAACCGATCAGGGGCATCAAAACAGTCTTTTTGCAGTTTCATACATCGCTACTAAACGACCGTTTGTAAACGAATGCAAGGTCGCTTTCTGTGGCAATGATTAGCAGAACTATCTTGGTTTCCTTATGCAGAGCATGATCAGAGAGTTCTCGCGGGGCATCGCGCGCACGTGCTATATAAAGCGTGTAGGTGCATCCAAAGAATTCGCTTGGGTAAGACGCAAATACAGCATATTTTGAACATATGAAGATCAAGACCCCAGCAATAATTGATAATTTTGACGAGCCCTCTGGAGACTTCGACGAGGTGGAGGCCACGCCAGAAGACGATCTTTGGTTCCTTCCCGGTTCGCTGGAAGAAGAGGCAGATTACCTGCCGCCCGGGCCAAGGGCAGAACCGCGTGAAGCCGCTGTAATCGATGACTGGCGAAACGCAGAAGCAGGCGTTGCTGCGCGCCTTGCCCGTGTCGCCGGCCGTGTCGGTGCGTTGGACGACCGTTTGCGGCGCGCCCCGGAAGGTTGGCGGCACAGGCTTGCTTTGATTGAGGCGGCCGATCTGAGTTGGTTTGTAGGCGACCGGATTGGCCCGGATCGCCTAGCACTCTGGATCTCACTCCGACTATCCTCTGCTCAAGACGATACTAGGGCACTCGCACGACTCGGATGGGCTGTGCGGCGCCTGACTGGCGGCCCGAGCCCAGAAATGGATTTACCAGCCTTCCTTGACCGCCGTGACCCTGAAAATCTCGAAGGTAATGCCGAACCTTTTGTCGAACGCGCAGGCAGCTGGCTCGAACTGATGACACAGACTGGCCACTTGCATCCGATTACTCGGGCTTGCATGGGCTTTCATCTCTGGAGCCTCGCAGGACTAGGCCAGTATGGCGATCGGATGGAAGCGGCAGTCACGGCTGCTCGGATCGCTGCAAGTGAAGGGAGGGGAGCGGCCTTTACACCGCTGGCCATGGGCGGTGCAGTGGGGCTACGCGCCGGTGGCCCACCCGCTGACCGTCTAGTGCGATGGCTCGAAGGGATGGAGAGTGCGTGCGTGACCGCGATGCGGCAACTCGACGATATAGAAGCTTGGGCTGTGAGGGCAAAAATCGAGACGTCAACACTCTCAGGCAGAACACCACCTCAGTTGTGTGCCGTGCTGACTGAGTGGCCTCTTGTATCCGCCCCAATGGTTGAGGCTCTTACTGGCGCTAGCCGCGCGGCTGTTCAGCGCAATCTAGCTTGGATGCAAGCGCGCGGACTGGTCTACGAGATGACTGGTCAGGGACGCTTTAGAATGTGGCGCGCTACAAGCTGAAATTCTGCGGACGCACGCGGCTTCAAAGCTGCGTTGAGCAAAAAGCTGCTGAAAGGAATAAGCGGAAATGCATCTGCCGCTCCTGATCCATATGATGCGGAGTGAAGACATAATCCAAACTATTTTTGGGAACTAAGTGACGTGGCGTTTGGGATAGAATGCAGGTCTTGATCCACAAAACAAACCTAGTCCGCCTTGAGCCGAGATTGCCCAAGGTTGGTATTGGGCTCTCAGACCCAGTGGTGCTTTTGCGAGAAGGTGACGCGAACGTAGCAGCTTTAGTTACCTTACCATCCCGCTTTCCTTTTGGCATTGGGAAGCCTCGCACCGTGCGCATCGGCTATCTTGGCGAACAAGCCAAAGCAATGCTTTGGCCTGCGCTCGAAAAAGCGGCTCCGCTCCGCGTTCGTATCGTTGGAGTTCTTACGGCTCACCTAAAGGGGGATGGGATGAACCAAATCTCGATATCTGTTTGGGGTGATCCAGCTGATATTGCGACAGAACGCTTGGAACATTTAAGTTTCATGGATAGCGGGTCATCTGATAATCCTACTATTTCAGATGAGCCCGGAGAGGAAGTTGCGGCTTCCCAGTCAGTGGAAGACGGCTCTACTACATAAATCTTGTGAGGGATTCATCTAGTGAGTCCAGCATGGTAGCAGAGATGCATGAGCAGACCGACACTGCCGACCTACAAGTAGGAACTGGCCAGCCTAAAACAAAGGGTTTTGTCGCAAACTTTGCTTCTTGACCCGAGTATCCTGAAGGATCGATGGTTCTAGCCTGCCGGAGCGCCATTCGGAGGAAGCAAGATGATCATTTTCAAAGGTGCGCACTTTCCAAAGGAGGTGATCCTGTTCGCAGTCTTCTTCTACGTCCGCTACACGGTATCGTATCGGGACCTAGAAGAGATCATGGCCGAGCGGGGTGTTGTCGTAGATCATGCCACGCTGAACCGCTGGGTCGCCAAGTATTCGCCTTTGATCGCAATCAATGCCCGACGCCGAAAAAACCCCACTGAGCGATCTTGGCGCATGGACGAGACTTACATCAAAGTGAAAGGCGAATGGGTCTACCTTTACCGCGCCGTCGACAAGCTCGGCAAAACGCTTGATTTCATGCTCTCGAAGAGACGCAACAAGGCGGCCGCGACCAAGTTCTTTGCCCGGGTGTCGCGTAGCCCTTAATTACGAGATGAGAAATCCAACGAAATCAGCGGCTGTGCTTTGCCCTTAAATATGATATTTTGCCCTTAATTCCGAAATTTTGCCTGTAAAGCTGAGACAGAGTTCGATCAGAGATACTACGGAAAGACAAGGAAACTCCACTGGAAGGCGCCGGAATCTCGTTTTTAAGGGTAAAATTTGGGGATCAAAGTGCCATGTCTCGGAATTAAGGGCTAAGCGACACCGGGAATGGGACAGGGATGTGCTTGTCGGCACCGCGGCGTCAGGCAAATAGTTCAGGGCACTCACGGGCGCATTTATTAGTCAGGATAATGTAGACCAGATGCAGCGTTGCGAGACCCGCCAGCAGGCAGAAAAACGAAATATATGCGAATTGCAGGAAGGCGATATCGACCACGATCACCGCCCCCAGCGTCAGGGCGAAATGGCGCATGTGTTTGTAATGCGACAGCGCTGGCGGGAGGGTGATAAGGGTCACATAGATTGTATTAGTCAGCCAGCGTGGCATCATGAAATCCAGCCACATGGATTTTTCATAGGCCAGAGACTGATTGTTGACCTCGACCACCACCATGTCACTGTTTAGCCCGTGCGGTATGTAAAGCAGCAGTCCGAAAGCCAGCCCGATCAACGCCATGAGGCGGAACAACCGCTTTCGGGGGCTGTCGTCCGGTTCAAGCACGTAGACCGAGAAGGGGACCCAGATCGGCCACATGAACCAGGTGAAAAAGATGAACCCCATTGCCCCCCACAAAACCGTCAGGGGATCGTTTCCGTTCATGCCGACCCAGACAAAACCCTCGGTAAACTGCTGCAGTCCGGCGAAAAGCGGCATCAGGGCAAGCGGGAGATAGCGTTTGTTGCGCCGCCAAGCCACAATTGAAATGGCCGTGCCGCCGCCAACAAGAAAAACACTGGCGGCAAAGCTGACTTGAGCGGACAGGCACATTTGACTTCCCTCTGTCCTGTTTGTTCGGATCGTCAATCATGCAACGCTAAATCACCGGCCACCCAATTGGAAGAAACCAATTGGAGACCTGTGTTCTTGAAGTCCCAAGCCCGGAATTTTCGGAGAGCTGTAATGATCCGCAGCTCAAAGCGTCTGTGCATAACGGCAGCATGGCCGCTGGCGTTAGTTTGATTGTGCCGTTCTGCTTAAACCCTTAACACTTTAGAGAGTCGAGCACCCGAAGGAGGTAACACGGATGAGCGAGCTTTCCCAATACGCGATCCTTTTCGGGCTGAGTGTCGGTGTGTTCGGTTTCGTGCTAAGCCTTTACGGGCTCGCCCGGGCCATCGGGCGCACGCGCTCGGAACCGGGCAAGGACGTGCCCGCCACGGCCGGTACCTTGTCGCGCGATCCGGTCTGGGTCCGCTATCATGCGCGCTATGCCGGTTATGCGCTGCTGTTTCTGGCCTTCGACATGGAGATGGCGTTCATGTATCCGTGGGCGGTCGTCTACCGCGAAGAAGGGCTGATCGCATTGCTCGACATGGGCGTTTTCCTCTCAATCCTGTTCCTGGGCCTGCTCTATGGCTGGAGCCAGGGCGCGTTGAGGCGGCAATGACCATAGCCGGGGCGCGAGAGGGCGCGATGTACGGGATCAGGCGGGCGGTCGCGGCGGCCATGGCGCGCGATCTGACGGCCTTTGTGCTGCCCGGCCCGTCTGTCGCGCGGTCGATGGGGATCGACCTTGCCAATGCGCACCTGCGTGTTGTAGGCACCCCGCGCCATGCCGACGTTCTCATCGTCGTCGGCCCGATTCCGGACGGTCTGCGCGATGCCGCCGCCGTCACCTACGCGCAGATGCCGCGCCCCCGCGCGATCCTGGCACTGGGCGCAGGCGACATCGCCCCGTTGCCCGATGCGGACGTGTCGGCCCCGCTGACACGGGCCGGGCTGGCCGATCTGCGCCGCGTGATCGCCGCGGGCGCGTTTCGCGCTGACAGCGGGGAGTTTAACGCCCCCGCTCTTGAGGTGCGCGTGGAATACACTTGCCCGATGCACCCCGAAATCGTCCGCGACGCCCCCGGAGACTGCCCCAAATGTGGCATGACGTTGGTGCCGCGCGAAACAGCGTCCGATGGACATGGTGGGCACGGTGGCCACGACATGCCCCGGGAGGACAGGCCAAACCCCGCCGATCACGCACATGCGGGCCACGCTCACGACGCGGGCGGGTCGGGGGCATACACTTGCCCGATGCACCCCGAGGTGATCAGCTACGCACCGGGCAAGTGCCCCAAATGCGGCATGAACCTGGCGAAGGCGGAGGAGGTGGAAAGCCACGGTCACGGGCATGGGCATGGGCACGCAAGCCACGCGCCCTCCGCGCATGGCGATCATGCCGGTCACGACGACAAGGCGGGCGGGTCGGGGGCATATAGTTGCCCGATGCACCCCGAGGTGATCAGCGATGCACCGGGCAAGTGCCCTAAATGCGGCATGAACCTGGTGAAGGCGGAGGAGGTGGAAAGCCACGGTCCCGGTCACGGTCACGGGCATGGCGGTCACGGCGGTCATGGCAAACAGCAGGACCATTCCGGCCACGATGGGCATGCCGGACATGGCGGCCACTCCAAGGCCACTATCGACGGGATCGAGCCGCATTTCATGTCGATGGTCGAGATGACCAAGGACCAGCCGCGCAGCAGCGACGGGTTACAGATGGACTGGATCAAGGTGCCGTTCGGGCCGTTCTTTCCCGGCCTGCCGGCTGGGCTGCGGCTGACGTTGACGCTGGATGGCGATACCGTTGCGGCCAGCGACGCCACGAGCCTTGTCGGCGCGACGGATTTGATGGATGGGCCGCAGATGAGGGTGGCCGATTTCGTCGAGCGTCTGGCCACCATGATGCCGCTCAGCAGCGTGTCCTATCGCGCGCTGGCTTGCGCTGCGATTGAGGTGGCCGCCGGCGTCGAGCCCGACCATGACGCGCGCCGTGGCCGCGCCGCCGCCGTGGAACGCGAGCGGATCGCCAGCCACCTGAACTGGCTGGCCGAGTTCGGCCTTCAGTCGGGTTTTTTGTGGCTCGCCGCGCGCGCTGGGGCGTTGCAACTGGCCGTTCAAGGTGCCGACGTTGCCGGGATTGCCACGCAGGCTGGGGCGATCCGGCGGCTGTCGCGCCGGGTGCAGGCGGCCCCGCTGATGCGGATGCGGCTTAGACGCATCGCGCGCATCGGCAATGACGCCCCGGCCAGCGGCCCGGTGGACCGGGCGCGAGGTGGCGGATCGGATGCCCGAACGGGTGATCCAACGCTGAAGGATCTCGGGTTCGAAATGCGCGTCCGCAACGGCGGCGATGCGCTGGCGCGGCTGCGGCTGCGCTGCGACGAGATCGCCCAAAGCCTCGACCTGATCGCGGCCGCCGGGATGATTGCTGTGCCGCAGGTGCCGGATGTGGACAGGGTGTCGGGCGAGGGCGAGGCTCGCATCGAAACACCGCGCGGCACGGCGTCGCTGCGCGTGAAGCTGGCCAATGGCAAGGTGGTCGAGGCCGATCTCGACACGCCGACAGACGTGAACATCGCCCTTGTCGAAACGGTGACGGCGCAGCAGGAACTGGGCGATGCCCTGAGCGCCGTCGCCTCGCTCGACCTGTCGCCCTGGGAGGTGCGTGGATGAGCATTCTTGTCGTTCTCCTGTCGCTCGCCGCCGGGGCCTATGCGCTGGCCGTCATCGAACGATGGGCCGTGCATGGGCACCTGAGCCTGACCGGTCCGGCCTGGGCCGCCTTGGCGCTTATGGGGCGGGAATCGCTGCTGGCGCGCAAATCTGACCGGTTGTTCTTTGAGCTTGGGCCGGTGCTGCTTTTGGTGGCGGGGCTGATGGCGGTGGCAGTGATCCCGCTGGCGCCGGGGCTTATCATCACCGACCTGGCGACCGGAGCGCTGTTTTTGAACGCTGCGCTGGCCTATGTGCTGGTGGCGCTGATCATGGCGGGCTGGGGGCCGAACGGGGCCTACGCCATGATCGCGGGCTGGCGGTTCCTGGGCCAGTTCATTGCCTATGCCATGCTGATCGTGATGCCGATCACCGCCGTCGCCATGCGGGCGGAGTCGCTCTCGACGGTTGAGATCGTCGCCTCGCAGGCGCAGCTCTGGAACGTGCTGTACCAGCCGATGGGGTTTGTCCTGTTCGTCGTGGCGGCGATGGGGCTGGCCTGGCTGCCGCCGCTGGACCTGCCCGATGCGACCGGCGAATTGGCCGGCGGGGTCGAGGCGGAATATACCGGCGTGCGGCTGGCAGTGCTGCGGCTGGCGCGGATGGTCATTATCCTGGCGCTGGCGGGGGCGACCGTGACCTTCTATCTGGGCGGCTGGCTGGGCCCGTGGCTGCCCGCGTGGGCCTGGAGCGCGATCAAGATCCTGGCCGTGGCCGCGGCCATGCTGAGCGTCGGGCGCTATATGCCGCGCATCCGCGAAGCGCGTTACCTGGCGCTGAGCTGGAAGCTGGGGATCTCGCTGGCGCTGGCCAATATCTTTGTCGTGGGCGTGATCGCGCTGGTGGTGCCGATATGACGGTTCAGATGATCTTCTTGGCGTTCTTCGGCGGCGCGGCGGTGTGGTTCGGCGTCGTGGTTTTCCGCACCCATTCGATGGTGCGCTCGGCGCTGGCGCTGCTGTTTTCGCAAACCGCGATAGGGGCGATGTTTCTGGTCATGCAGGCCGAGTTTCTGGGCGTGTTGCAGATCATGATGATGGCCACGGAAATGAGCGTGATGGCGATTTTCATGGTGATGTTCATGATGGATCCCGGCGGCATGGGCAAAATGGACATGACCCACCAGAAACGCCTGTCGCTCTGGGCCGGGGGCATTGGGCTGCTGGCGGCGCTGCTGCTGGTCTGGCTGCCCGATTGGGGTCCGGTCGCCCTGTCTGTGCCGGGTGCGCATGAACAGGCCGCCGATCTGGGCCGCGAATTGCTGGGCCGGTCAATGTTCATCTTCCAGTCGGCAGGGCTGACCATCCTGACGGCCATGGTTGCGGCCACGATGGTGGCCATCGTCCCCAACGCGGAGCAGAGCAAATGATTGTGGAGATGATGATCGCGCTCAGCGTCGGCGCGGGGCTGTTTGGTATCGGTCTTTACGGCGCGCTGAGCCAGACGAACCTGGTGATGATCATCATGGGGGTCGAGCTGATTTTGGCCGCAGCACTGGTCAATCTGGTGGCCTTCTGGCGCTATCTGCATCCCGATGAACCGGCCGGTCAGATGTTCGTGCTGATCGTGATGGCGGTGATGGCGGTCGAAATGGCGGTCGGCTTTGCCATCGCCATCGCGCGGTTCCGGGTGCGCGGGTCGGTTGAGATGGAAGAAGCGCGCGAGTTGAAGGGATGACGATGCTGGCGCTCATTATCCTTGCGCCGCTGCTGGCGGGTCTCGCGGCGCTTGTGCTGCGCCGCGCACCCGAAGCGATTGCACTGGCGGGCGTCGGCCTTGGGTTTGTCGCGGCGATGGCGTTGCTGGCGGGGATCGTTTCCGGTGGCACCATGCAACTAGTCCTGCCGGGGCTGCCGCAGATGCCGCTGCGGTTGGTCGCGACGCCGCTGACGGCGGTGTTTTCGGCCATGGTGGCGACGGTGGCGGCCAGTGTGCTGATCTACGCTGTCGGTTACATGCGCAGCGACCCCGAGAAGCCGCGCTTTTTCGGGATCCTGCTGCTGTTTGTCGCCGCGATGCAGGCGCTGGTTCTGGCGGGCGACTGGATCACCGTGCTGGCGGCGTGGGAACTGATCGGTTTTTCCAGCTATCTGCTGATCGGGTTCTGGCATGGGCGTGACGGCGTGCCCGGTGCCGCGATGCGGGCGTTTCTGTATACCCGCAGCGCCGATCTGGGGCTTTATCTGGGGATTTTCGTGCTGATCGGCTGGGCCGGCACCGCGGAAATCTCGGCCACGTTGGATATCACCGGCACGCCCGCACTGGTCGCCGGGTTGCTGTTGCTGATCGGCGCGATGGGCAAGTCGGCGCAGGTGCCGTTGCAGGACTGGTTGCAGCGCGCCATGGCCGGCCCGACGCCGGTCTCCGCTTTGCTGCATTCCGCGACTCTGGTGGCGGCGGGGGCGATCCTGCTGATCCGCGTGACCCCGATGCTGCCCGCAGGCGCGCTGATTGCGGTCGGGCTGGTGGGCGGCGTCACCGCCGTCGTTGCCGGCCTGATCGCGCTGGCCGAGCGGGACCTGAAGCGGCTGCTGGCCGCCTCGACCTCCAGCCAGTACGGGCTGATGCTGCTGGCCATTGGCGCGGGGGTGCCGGTGGCGGCGCTGCTGCACCTTATCGCCCACGCGGCGATAAAGAGCACGCTTTTTCTGGGGGCGGGTGTGTTCCAGCATGATCGCGACAGCACCGACATGGATGCGGTCGCGGGCGCGGGCCGGGCACGACCGCTGGTGCTGGCCGCTTTCGGCATTGCTGCTTTGGCGCTGGCGGGGATCCCGCCGCTGGCGGGGTTCTTTTCCAAGGACGCGATCCTTGCCGCCGCGCTGGCGGCCCCCGGGGTCGTATGGCTCGCGCCGCTGGCGCTGGCAGGCACGGTGCTGACCGGGGCCTATATGGCGCGGGCGCTGCGGGTGCTGTGGCAGGGCGAGGCCCAGCCCGTTCTGGGCAAGGGGATGGGCTGGATGGGTGCGGGCATGGCGGTGCTGACGGCGCTGGCGGCGGGGCTTGGGTTCGCCTTCACGCCGCTGGAACATCTGCTTGAGGCCGAACTGCCGCCGGAAGGAACCGCGATGATCCTCGGGCTTATGGCGGCGCTGAGCGGCCTGGTGCTGGGCTGGTTCATCCAACCTGCCCGCCTGATGGGGCCGGTTCTGCCGATGGCGCAGCGCGGCTTTGCCGTCGCGGGCGGTATGGACGGGCTGGTGCTGCGCCCGTCGCTGGCTTTTGCCGCCGCCTGTGAAGGTTTCGAACGGCGTCTGCTGGCGTCGCAACTTGGCCTTGTGCGGATCTTGAGCCTTGGCACCGCATCCAGTGCCGAGCGTTCAGACAACCGGCTTTATGCCGCGACCCTTCAGGTGGGCCGGATGAACCTGCGCCTGGGTGACAGCGCCGAGACCACCGACACAAAAGGCATCGACGGGCTGATCTTCGGCCTTGTCGACCGGACAATTGCCGCCGGCCGCCGCCTGCGCCTGCTGCAAAGCGGGCTCATCCACCGCGAACTCGCCCTGACCGTCATGGGCATTGCCGTCATCGCGGCGGTGCTGCTGATCTTACCGATGTCCTCCTGAAGAAAGACGACCCCGCCATGCCCCTTCTCTCGATCTCCGTCTTTTTGCCGCTTCTTGGTGGCGTGCTGCTGATGGCCCTGCCAAACAAGTCGGCGCGCATCGCCCATGGCGTTTCCATCGCCACCACCGGGCTGACCTTCGTGGTGACGCTGGCGATCTGGGCGCGGGGCACGCTGCCAGGCGGTTTCGCGCAGGTCGAGGAGATCGCATGGATCCCGGCCATCGGCGCGGCCTACCGGCTGGGCATCGACGGGCTAAGCCTGCCGCTGATCCTGCTGACCTCGCTGCTGTTTTTCCTGTCGGCAATCTATGCGGCGCGGATCACCGACCGCCCGGCGGTCTTTGTCGCGCTGATGTTGATGCTGGAGACCGCGTCGATCGGCACTTTCGCGGCGCTGGACGCGCTCCTGTTCTACGTCTTCTTTGAAGTGTCGCTGGTCGGCATGTACTTCATGATCGTCGGCTGGGGCTATGAAGAACGCCAGCGCGCCGGGCTGATGTTCTTCATCTACACGCTGCTAGGCTCGCTGCCGCTGTTGCTGGCGATCATCGGGCTGTATCTGGCCACGGGAAGTTTTGACATGCGGCTGTGGATCGAGGCGCCGCCACTGACTGGGCTGGCGGCGATGCTGGCGCTGATCGCGATGCTGTTCACCTTCGCGGTCAAGATCCCGTCCTTTCCAGTGCATACTTGGCTGCCCGCGGCCCACGTGCAGGCCCCGACCGTGGGCAGCGTGATCCTCGCCGGGGTGATGCTGAAATTCGGCACATACGGCCTTGTGCGTTTCGCCTTACAGATGACGCCCGACGCCTTTGCGCAGGCCGGTCAGGTGGTGCTGGCCTTTGGCGTATTCAGCGCCCTTTACGGTGCCTTCGTGGCGCTGGCGCAGTCAGATCTGAAGAAGATGATCGCCTATACGTCGGTGAACCACATGGGCTATGTGGTGATCGGCGTCGCGGTGGCGGCGCTGACGCTGGACCCTGACTTGCGGGCGGTCGCGCTCAATGGTGCGACCTTGCAGATGGTCAGCCACGGCGTCGTCACCGGGGCGTTGTTCTTTCTCGTCGGCATGTTGCAGTCGCGCGCCCACGAACGCGAGATGACCGCGTTCGGCGGGCTGCTGGGGCAGGTGCCATGGCTGGGCTGGGCCTTCGTGCTGTCGGCCTTTGCCTCGCTCGGGCTGCCGGGGTTGGCGCATTTCCCGGCTGAATTTCAGATCTTCCTGGCCACGCTGAATGCTCAGCCCTGGGCCATCGTGGCGATTATCGCCATTGTGGTGACGGCGGGGCTTTACCTGCGCGCGATCGCGGCGGTATTTCTGGGCGAGCCGAACGAGAAATGGGCGGCGATGCCCGATCTGGACCGCGGCGAGATGCAGGCCGTCGTGCCGCTGCTCATCCTCATCATCCTTATCGGGGTCGCGCCGTCCTGGTTGCTGGGCATGATCGACGCGACGATGCGGGCACTGCAATTCTAATGGCGCGCGACCTGTCCTTTCTGTTTCCCGAGCTGATGCTGGCCTCCACTGTCGTGCTGATGCTGGTGGCCGAGATGCTGCGCGCGCCCCGTCTGGCGTTGGCGTTCGGGCTGATCGGGCTGGGTCTGTCCACCGCGCTGACCCTTCCGCTGCTGGAGGCCGACACCAGCGTCTTTGGCGGCACCTACCGCGTCGATCTGCTGTCCGGCTGGGCCAAGTTGATCTTGCTGCCGGGCACCGCGCTGGCGCTTTTGATGACGCGGGCCGAGATCGCCGGGAAGGACCGCGAGGGCAGCGTTTATGTGCTGCTGTGCCTGGTGACGCTGGGGGCGCTGATGCTGGCGGGCGGTGGCGACATGATGCTGCTGGTCCTGGGCGTGGTCCTGACGGGCCTCGGCTCCTTCGCGATGGTGGCCTGGCCGCGCAACGATGCCGCGACCGAGGCGGCGATGAAATATCTGGTGTTCGGCGCCGTCACCGGATCGGTGATGATCTACGGGCTGACCTTCTGGTTCGGTGGGGCCGGGTCGACGCTCTTTTCCGAGCTCGGGGCGCTCGATGGCAAGCCGCTGATCGCGCTGGCGGGGCTGGTCGCGGTGCTGATCGGGCTGGGCTACAAGGCGGCGCTGGTGCCGTTCCAGTTCTGGGCACCGGACGCCTATGACGGCGCGCCGGTCTCGGTCGCGGCGTTCCTGTCGGTCATCACCAAGGTTGCCGCGATCTTCGCCTTTGCGCAGGTGCTGCGCGATCTGCCGGTAGCCACCGGCTGGCCGTTCGTCGTCGCGCTGATCGCGGCAGTGACGATGACACTCGGCTATCTGGCGGCTCTGGTGCAGACCAATGCCGTGCGGCTGCTGGCCTATTCTTCGGTTGCGCAGGCGGGCTATTTCATGATGGGGATCGTGGCGCTCGGTACCAGCGCGCTGGCCCTGCCTTCGGTAATCGTGTTTGGTGCGGCCTATGTGGCGATGAACCTGGGAGCCTTTGCAGTCATAATGATCGCGGGCCGCAATCTGGACGATTTCAAGGGGTTCGGCCGCGCGCGACCGGTGGTCGGCGTGGCGATGGTCGTGTTCCTGCTGTCGCTCACCGGCATTCCGCCGCTCTTCGGCTTTGTCGGCAAGGTGCTGCTGTTCGGCGCCGCGATCGAGACCGGCTATCTGTGGCTGGCGGTGATCGGCATCCTCAACAGTGTGCTGGCGCTGGCGGTCTATCTGCGCATAGTGGTGTCGATGTATCAGGCGCGCGAGGGCGATGCGGGCCGGACTGAGATGGCGCCGCCGCTGTTGGTCGTTCTCTGGGCGACCGCGCTGGTCACGGCGCTGATGGGGCTATTTGCGGGAGTGTTTCCCGGCTGACTTAAGGCGCGGTTTTGTGCCAGTCGGTCAAAGTGGTGATCTTGCTATCCTAGCCTGCCAGCGGCTCGGCCATTCGCTCCGCATTCCCGGGATTAAGCAGCGTCTCGATATCACCATAAGCGCGGCGGGTGGCCACGGCCCCAGCCGCGATACAGTGGCGCTTTAGACCGATGTCGCGTAGCCCTTAATTACGAGATGAGAAATCCAACGAAATCAGCGGCTGTGCTTTGCCCTTAAATATGATATTTTGCCCTTAATTCCGAAATTTTGCCTGTAAAGCTGAGACAGAGTTCGATCAGAGATACTACGGAAAGACAAGGAAACTCCACTGGAAGGCGCCGGAATCTCGTTTTTAAGGGTAAAATTTGGGGATCAAAGTGCCATGTCTCGGAATTAAGGGCTAAGCGACACTCGCCTATCGCTCTGGACGCTGTGACGCGGATCGACGCCATCTTTGATGTCGAGCGTGAGATTAACGGCCTGTCAGCCGCAGCGCGCCTGGGGGTTCGCCAGCAGCGGGTTGTGCCGCTGGTCAACGATCTGCATGACTGGATGCGGGCCGAGCGGGCCCGGATGTCAAAGCACAACCCTGTCGCCAAGGCGATCAACTACATGCTGGACGAAGAAGGACGCTGGGAAGCCTTCACTGCATTCCTTGATGACGGGCGCCTCTGCATGACGAACAATGCCGCCGAACGCGCTCTGCGCGGCATCGCAATGGGCAGAAAGTCATGGCTTTTTGCAGGATCCGAGCGCGGTGGCGACAGGGCGGCCTTTATGTATACCCTCATCGTCACGGCAAAGATGAATGACATCGATCCGCAGGCATGGCTGGCCGATGTGCTCGCACGTCTGCCGGACATGCCGATGTCACGGGTGCATGAATTGCTCCCTTGGCATTGGAAAGCCGCAACCGAATTGAAGAGGATTGCCGCATGACACTGGTCGCGCGCCTCAAGGTCACACTGTCCGACGTCGAACCTCAGGTGCTGCGGCGCTTTGATGTGCCACTCAAGATCAAGCTAAACCGCCTGCACGAGGTGATCCAGGCGGCCATGGGATGGACCGACAGTCACCTCTATGAGTTCCGGGCCGGTGGCGTCGGCTGGGGTGTGCCTGATCCTGACGGCTATTACGATGGCCCGCTGCCCGCGAACAAATCCAGCCTGCTCGATGTGCTCGAAGATGTCGGCACCAAGACCATCCATTACATCTATGACTTTGGCGACAACTGGCACCATGTGATCAAGGTCGAGAAAATCGATGATGCCATGCCGGGTGCCGACTACCCACGCCTTGTCAGGGCCACCGGTGCTTGTCCCCCTGAAGATGTGGGTGGCTTCCCGGGCTACGCCGACTTCCTCGAAGCCATGGCCGACCCTAAGCACGAAGAGCACGACCGGATGCTGGAATGGTATGGGGGAAAGTTCGACCCCGACGAGGCAGAGATCGGCCGTATCCTCGACAACTTCGAGCGCCTCGCCAAAAAATGGGCACCAAAGCCGCGCAAACCAAAAGCCGCACCCAGAAGCCTCTGATCAATATAGCACGGCTGCGGCCTTCGGCGGATGCTTACGATAAACGGGCAGCCCGCCGATATCCGCCTTGCCGCGCGGAAGACGCACAGTGCTCCGAAGGTCGAGGCCTTCTTCGCCTGGTCCGAGAGCCAGCTCACGCGGATCCCCGGCAAGGGAGATCTGGCCCGCGCGTTCCACTATGGGCTGGCCCGTCGCGCCTCGTTCAGCCTCTTCCTCACCGATGGTCGCGTGGCCATCGACAACAATCCGGCAGAGCGCGCCCTGCGCCCGATTGGCATCGGCCGGAAGAACTGGCTCTTCGCGGGCGCCGACACCGGCGGCGAAACGCTGGCGCTTGCCATGACAATCATCGAGACGGCCAAGCTGAACGGACTCGATCCGCAGGCCTATCTCGCCGACGTGCTCGACCGCATCCAAGACCACAAAATCAACCGGCTCGACGAGTTCCTGCCTTGGAACTGGGTGCCCCTGGCTACCGCTCAGGCAAAGGCCGCCTGATCAACCGCGGTGCCAACCGGGCGGTTACCTTTGTCCAACGGGCACGGAACTTTCTTGTCGGGGATCGTCGTTCTGTGAGGCTTGCCGCGGATAATGCCCTGAATATCCATGTCCTTCATCAACCTCGCGACCGTGCAGCGAGCGACAGCAAAGCCCTCGCGGCGCAGCTGGTGCCAGACCTTGCGCACGCCGTAGACGCTCCAGTTCTCCTCGAAGACACGCCGGATCTCTGGCCGCATCGTCTCGTCCCGGCGCGCGCGATCCGACCGCCGGGTTGGATCGGCCCGCTTGGCCAGATGATCATAATAGGTGGACGGGGCGATCGGCAGCACGTTGCAGATCGGCTCGACCCCGTGCGCATCACGATGCGCGTTGATGAAACCCACCATCACTTCGACCGGCGGTCGAGCTCCGCCAGCGCAAAATAAGCTGACGCCTTGCGCAGTATCTCATTCGCCTGGCGCAGCTTGTCAATCGGCATCCAATCGGGCCCCCTTATCGGCGTGCAAAAGGGACCCCTCTGTCGTGACGTGAGCTGGCCCGAGGCGGCGGATCGCCACGCGCTACGACCGCTGCTCAATCTTGTTCCTTTCGGCCTGCGCTCTCGCCGCAACCGTCATCTATTGGTTGTAAGTTCTGACTCTAGGTCCCAAGCGCCTTTAATCCACTGGGTTCCCTTGCCGTTTACGATCTACCAGCCAAGAAGGTGAGATGAATTCAGCACTCGCCCAGATCGCAAACTGCTATTTCGATATTCTTACCTTAGCCGTGATGCCTGATGCTTCACGCGCCTGATGGGCACAGAGGACTCAATAGACGCGACGCCTGGGATCTTTGTCAGCCGCCCGGTTAGGAAGTGTTCGAAATCATTAAGGTCCGCGACCGAGAGCCGCAGGAGATAATCGAACTTTCCAGTCATGAGCCAGCATTCGACGATTTCCGGGCAACGCCGGACTTCTCGCTCGAACTCAACAAGCCGACCATCGATCTGTTGATCCAGCTTCACGGAAACAAAAACGTTGAAGCCGAAACCCATACGGGATTCGTCGACGATAGCGCCGTACCCCACAATGTAGCCCTCTCCTTCCAACTTGCGCAAGCGACGGGCGCAGGGGGACGGCGAGAGACCAACCCTCTCGCTCAGTTCCTGGTGCGATAGGCGCGCGTCTTCCAGGAGCTCTTTGAGAATGCGGCGGTCGATTTCATCAAGGTTTGTCGACATGTTTGGCTGTTCTCATCAAGGATCGTCGAGATGGCGCTCATTATCGCTAAAAGTGATAACATTTACTATCATCTTTGCCGTCTTCCACCCGCGAATAGGCGCTACATGCGGGACAGGAGGATCATCATGACCACACCATCCGAACTCAAGATCATCGAGCAACGCCTGCTTTGGCTATCGCACTGGATGATCCACAGTGCCAATCACATCCGCCCGAAGGTGGATGGTATCAAGGTGGGAGGGCATCAGGCCAGCTCGGCGTCGATGGTCTCGATCATGACTGCGCTATATTTTCACGTGCTCAAGCCCGAAGATCGCGTTGCTGTCAAACCGCATGCCTCGCCGGTCTTCCATGCCATGCAGTATCTGATGGGGCACCAGACTCGCGAGAAGTTGGAAACATTCCGCGGCTACGGTGGCGCGCAAAGTTATCCCTCACGCACCAAGGACATTGATGACGTCGATTTTTCGACCGGCTCCGTCGGCTTGGGCGCGGCCATCACATCCTTCGCCTCGATCATCCAGGACTTCATCAAGGCGAAGCCGTGGGGCGACGAGCTGAAATCTGGCCGGATGGTGGCGCTCGTCGGCGACGCGGAGTTGGACGAAGGCAATGTCTACGAAGCCCTTCAGGAGGGCTGGAAGAACGACTTGCGCAATTGCTGGTGGATCATCGACTACAACCGCCAGTCGCTGGACGGTATCGTTCGAGAAGGTCTGTTCGAACGTATTGAAAAAATCTTTGACGCTTTCGGATGGGAGATCGTCCGAGTAAAATATGGCCTCCTGCAACGTGCGGCCTTCGCCGAGCCGGGAGGCGAGCGCCTGCGGGATTGGATTGATGCATGCCCGAACGCGGAATATTCAGCTCTGACGTATCAAAGTGGGTCGGTCTGGCGAAAGCGGCTGATGGAAGACCTTGGCGACCAGGGCGATGTCTCGGCGCTCATTGACCGGCGCTCGGACAAGGAACTCGCCGCATTGATGGAGAATCTTGGCGGCAACTGCGTCGAGACCATGGCCGACACATTTGCCAACATCACCCATGACCGTCCAACCTGCTTTCTCGCCTACACAGTGAAGGGTTGGGGCACACCAATTGCCGGGCACAAGGACAATCACGGCGGACTCATGACCAAGACCCAGATGGTCGAGTGGCAAGCGCATATGGGCGTGCCCGAGGGGCAGGAATGGGAGCCATTCGCCACGGTGCGGGATCCTGCGGCTCTGCGCGAATTTCTGCGCGCGGTGCCCTTCTTCGCCCAAGGCACACGGCGCTTCGATGATGCCCGCCTCCCGGTGCCGACGATCGATTTCAGTACCGACCGCGAGGTCTCGACCCAGACAGCGTTTGGCAAGATCCTGGACGATCTCGCCAAGGCAGGCGGCGAACTGGCCGCGCGTATTGTGACCACGTCGCCGGATGTGACGGGCACGACGTCGCTTGGTCCCTGGGTCAACCGGCGCAAGCTGTTTGCCCGCAAGGAACAGGCGGATACCTTCATCGAGCATCGCATTCCCTCCACCGCCAAGTGGGAATTCACCCCCGAGGGTCAGCATATCGAACTGGGAATCGCCGAGATGAACCTGTTCCTACTCTTGGGGGCGGCGGGCCTGTCTCACCAGCTGTTCGGCAAGCGCCTGATCCCAATTGGAACGGTTTATGACCCCTTCATCCATCGCGGCCTCGATGCACTGAATTATGCCTGCTACCAGGATGCCCGCTTCATGATCGTCGGCACGCCCTCCGGTGTGACGCTGGCGCCGGAGGGCGGCGCCCACCAGTCAATCGGGACGCCCCTAACGGGCATGGCCCAGGACGGACTGGCCAGTTTTGAGCCCGCATTTGCGGATGAACTGGCCGTGATCATGGCCTGGGCATTCGACTACATGCAACGCGACGGTGGGGGTGATCCGGACGAGCGCACCTGGCTCAGGGACCAAACTGGGGGGTCGGTCTATCTGCGCTTGACGACCAAGCCACTGGAGCAGCCCGGCAAACGTGTTGACGATGCCTTCCGCCAGGGGGCCATCGACGGAGGCTACTGGCTGCGCAAGCCCGGACCGAACTGCTCAGTCGTCATCGCCTACCAAGGCGCCGTCGCAGATGAGGCCATCGCGGCGGCCGGAATCGTCGGAGAACATCGCAAGGACATCGGTGTTCTGGCCGTCACCTCGGCCGACCGTTTGAACGCGGGATGGACTGCAGCGCAACGAGCGCGGGCGCGCGGCAATCCATCTGCTCTCAGCCACGTCGAGCGGCTTCTGAGTTCGCTGCCGGAGACCTGCAAGCTGGTTACCGTGATCGACGGACACCCCACGACCCTTTCGTGGCTGGGGTCGGTCTGTGGGCACCAGACTATTGCACATGGCGTCGAACATTTCGGCCAGACCGGGACGATCGACGATGTCTATCGCCACTTTGGCCTCGACAAGGCTTCGCTGGTTCAATCCGTCTCTGCGCTGACGCACGGACGCAAGATCTAGTTCGGGACCTGACATTAAGTCACTGCGACCCTGGGTGCCAACGCCATCCAGGGTCGTCCGCTGGAATTATCGGATCTCCGGAAGCTTCTCCTGCGAAAGCTTCGAGATAAGCTTGGCGCCGTCCTTGGTCACAACGGCGACCTCTTCGGTCTGTGACCTGAGACCCGTATCTTCCTCCAGTTTGAGGTAGAGTCCGCTCCAACCAGGAGACGGACAATGAAGCGATCAAGGTTCACTGAAGAGCAGATCATCGGGATGCTGAAGGAGCAGGAGGCGGGCATGGCGACGGCCGATGTCTGCCGGAAGCATGGGGTCAGCACGGCGACGTTCTACAAATACAAGGCTCGGTTCGGCGGCCTCGAGGTGTCGGATGCGCGGCGGCTGAGGACGCTCGAAGATGAGAACGGCAAGCTGAAGAAGCTGCTGGCGGAGGCGATGCTCGACAACGCGATCCTGAAGGATGTCGCGTCGCGAAAGTGGTAGCGCCCGGCGTGAAGCGGGAAGCGGTGGCGCATGTCGTGGCAGTTCACGGGGTGAGCCAACGGCGGGCGTGCAAGGCACTGGCGGTGGACCGGTCGAGCGTGCGCTATCGCAGCGTCCGGCCTGACGACGCCGAGGCGAGGGCTGCGATGAAGGCTGTCGCGGCCGAGAGGCGGCGGTTTGGCTACCGGCGCATCCATGTGATGCTGGAACGGCAGGGGATCGTGATGAACCTCAAGAAGCTCAGGCGGCTCTATCGCGAGGAGAGGCTCCAGGTGCGCCGCCGGGGCGGCCGGAAGCGGGCCCTGGGAACGCGGAGGCCGATGCTTGTGCCTGATGCGCCCAACCAGCGCTGGAGCCTGGACTTCGTGAGCGACGCGCTGACGGATGAACCGCTAGTCATCTCCTCGCTTGCAGCATCATGCTGCTGTTGCGCGGAAAATCCACTTATCCCGGCTGTTCAGATTTTCGCAGCCATCTCTGACCATTCCGGAACAGGAATTCTGTGGGATAGTATCGGAACGGGCCACGCCAGAAGTTGCTGTCGCGCCTGCATCATCTGGCTTGGTTGAAATCACTTTTGTGAACGGTCGGCGCCTCTCTGTTGCAGCCACTCTTGATCCGGGGTTGTTGATGCGCCTCGTGCAAGTGCTGGACCCGTCATGATTGCGTTTCCGGCTAGCACGAAGGTGTGGATTGCAGGTGGCGTGACGGACATGCGGCGTGGAATGAACACCTTGGCGTTGTCTGTCCAGCAGGGTCTTGGGCGTGATCCGCATGCGGGTGAGATCTTTTGCTTCCGGGGTCGCAAAGGTGATCTGGTAAAATTGCTGTGGCATGATGGGGTCGGCATGTCGCTGTATGTGAAACGCCTCGAGGCAGGCAAGTTTATTTGGCCTGTGAGCCAGGGTGGCACGGCGGTAGCGATCTCCGCAGCCCAGCTCGGCTATCTTCTCGATCACCCATGTTGATACCCTCCATTGTCAGGCTGACAGATTCTCAAATCCAATTCGCCGATCACGTGATTTCGCAGGTTCTGCACTCCGTCCAACACTGCTGGCGTGTCGGGAAACAGATAGGCACCGGTTGGCTGAGGTTCGATGAGCAGACGCTTATTCTTGATTTGAACATAAAGCCAGTTGACCGGAATTTCCAACTTGGCGGCGAGCTCTGTTGTGCTCAGGAAGTTGGGATCGTGCTCCCACCGCCTGCGAGAAGGAGGTGCCTTGATGCCTTCGGCCAGCCGGATACGTTGCACGGTGACGGGAAGAACCTTGTCTGCACAATTGGCCGATCGGTGACCCTCTTCGGTGAGAAGGTGAGCAATTTCATTGTCGGGCCTGCCTTCTTTCGCCAAGTCGAGCAGGCGTGCCCGCATTTCGCCACCCCGAGCGAGTTTTGCGATCGCCGTGACCCGCATTTTGACATCGAGTTCGGTAACCGCCCCGCCGCGTCAAACGATGCGGACCAGCGCGCTCTCGGACGTCCGGTCGAGCACCACCTTGTCCACCAGGCAGCGCAGGATCGCCTTGCGATGCGCGTCTGTGACATCGGGATCCGTCCAGATTTGTGGTAGACGCCCCGCCAGTGCCACAACCTTGCCGGTGAGAGCCTTCCCCATGGCAACATGCGCGGACGGTTGCTGTGCGGATTGCTCGGCCAGCGCCGCCTCCGCCGCCCGAGCCTCCATCAGCGCGCTTTCCCAGCGGCGTTCAAGTTCGGCGGCCACGAGACGGTTGTCAGGTGTCGCGTAGCCCTTAATTACGAGATGAGAAATCCAACGAAATCAGCGGCTGTGCTTTGCCCTTAAATATGATATTTTGCCCTTAATTCCGAAATTTTGCCTGTAAAGCTGAGACAGAGTTCG
>NZ_JARAMP010000035.1:0-25101 GCF_028802875.1 Seohaeicola sp. 4SK31
GCCAGTCGCCGCGCCGCCTCCGCCGCACTCAACCCCGCCGGGTCCGAGTCCAGCGCCGACAGACAGGCATCGGCAGACTGGCTGTGCGGATCGGTCAGCAGCATCGGACTCCTTTCAGCGGGCGGTATACCCGCCATCAATAGCCAATTCGGCGCCGGTCACGAACTTCGCCTCGTCCGAGGCCAGATAGACCACGGCCCAAGCAATGTCGTCAGGATCTCCCATGTGACCGATGGGATGAACCGACCCTGCCGCAGCTTTTGCAGCTTCCAGATCATCGGATGTGGCCCGCAGATGGTTTTCCACCATCGGCGTCCAGATGTAACCCGGATGGATCGAGTTCACGCGGATCTTCTCCGGCGCATAGGTGATCGCATCATTCTTGCTCATCAGCCGGACCGCCCCTTTCGAGGCGTGATAGGCGGCAAGTCCGCCCACACCGATCAGTCCCGCGATGGAGGACAGGTTGATGATCGACCCACCTCCCGCCGCGCGCAGATGCGGGATGGCATGTTTGGTGCCGAAGAACACGCCCTTCACGTTCACGGCCTGAACCCGGTCCCAGTCCGCCTCGCTCACTTGATCGGTGGGGGCAGGACTGCCCGAGATGCCCGCGTTGTTGACCATGACATCCAGCCCGCCGAAACGCGCCACAACAGCGTCGATCGCCGCTGTCATCGCAGCTTCATCCGTCACATCCACAGTCCAGAAGGCGACGTCATGTCCCGTTTCGGAAAGCGCCTTGGCCAGAGCCTCGCCCTCGTTGGCCAGCACATCAAGAATCGCGACCTTCGCGCCTTCCTCTGCCATGCGCTCCACACAGGCTCGGCCAATGCCCACGGCACCACCGGTCACGATGGCAGTTTTTCCTGTCAGTCGGTTCATGGCCTTCTTCCTTTCTGTGAATATGTCCGTCACCCTCAGGTCACGACGCGCCCCTCAGTTGCGATCTCGGGGATGTCTGTGCGTTCTTCCTCTGCCGCGCCACACAGCAACTCTACGGCACGGTCGGCGGCGTCCTGGAACGGCTCCAACACCATGTCGGCGCCTGCTGCGAACAGCACATCGGTGTCACCAGCGCTGTGCGACGCAGCCGCGATCCTGCCTGAAAACCCCGCTGTCCGTGACAGCTGGATCAATGTCCGCCGCGTGTCCTCATGACTCAATCCAGTGGGATGGATCGGGACGGTCGATACGATCCAGCGCGTCCCCTGGAAGGGCAGCTCCGCGACGAACTCGGGATCTGTCGCATCACCAAATTTCGCCTTCAGCCCCAACTCGCGCCAACGCCGCACCGCCAAAGGATTGAAGTCCACCCCCAACACCCTGATACCGCGTTTTTGCAGGCGAAGCCCGATGGCCGTGCCGAAACGACCAAGACCGAAGACGATCACCTTGTCGTCGTTGTCGTCAGTGGCAGCGAAATCAGTGGGCTCGCGGGGCGTGCCTTTGCGCTCAAATACCCCCAAAAACGGTTCGAACAGCGCATAAAGCTTGTGCGAGAAAGTGATCATGTAAGTGGATGCCGCGATGGTCACGAGGCCGACCATGGTGACAAGGCCAAGCGCGTCTTCCGTCACATGGCCCAGCGTAACGCCCATGGCGACGAATATCAGGGAGAACTCGCTGATTTGTGCTACCGTCAGACCGGCCAAAAAGCCTGTCCGCTTGCGATACCCCATCGCCCCCATGATCGCGAGCACGATCAAAGGGTTCCCGATCAGCACGAACAGGGAGAAGACGACCGCCCCCGTGACATGCGCGCCCAGCAAGGACAGATCCAGCGTCGCGCCAAGGGCGATGAAGAAGAACAGCAGCAGGAAGTCACGCAGCGGCGCCAATCGGGCTGCGATTGTCTCGCGGTATGCGGTCGAGGCCAGGGCCACCCCCGCCATGAGGCCGCCTACCTCCTTGCCCAATCCAACCAGATCACCAACGGCAGCGAACATCGCGGCCAGTGCGATGGCAAAGATCACCAGAAGTTCCGGCGCACGGGCCAGACGCTCGGTCAAAGGATTGGCGGCGTAGCGCACGAACAGGATGACGGCCACGACAAGCGCAACGCCTGACAACAACACGCCCAGGATCGAGCCCCCGCCATGCCCCGCATCCCCGCCCGCACCAATGCCGATGGCTGACAGCACGATCATGGCCAACACAACGAACAGATCCTGCACAATCAGGAATCCCAACGCGATCTGGCCATGAAGGGCGTCGATCTCGCGTTTGTCGGACAGCAGTTTGACGATGATGATGGTCGAGGAGAATGTCAGCGCCACAGCAACATAGAGGCTTGTGACATGGCCAAGCCCAAGCGTCAGCCCTATCAAGTAACCGAAGAACGCGGTGAACAGAACCTGCCCCATACCGGTCATCACGGATACGGCCCCAAGAGAGCGCACCAGCTTCACATCAAGCTTGATGCCAACAAGGAACAACAGGACCGCGATCCCCAATTCCGAAAGCAGGTCAATCTGTTCGTCCGAATGCACGACATCCAGTGCCGAAGGCCCGGCGATCAAGCCAACGGCTATGAAACTGACGATGAGGGGTTGGCGCAAGAAAATCCCGAAAAGCCCTATCCCCGCCGCCAGCACCAGAAGCAGCGCCACTTCGGCGAAAGACGACATTGGCATTATTATTTCCTTTCCCCGACGGGATCTTCATGTCCGTCGCTTTGCAAGCGCGGGGCTGTTTCATGGCGCTTGATGAACTGTTCCAGATCGGCATCTGCGATGCGCCAACCTTTGCCAATATCGATGGCGCGCAGTTCACCGGTCTTGATCCAGTGCCGCACGGTCGCCTCCGCAACCTTCAAGCGATCAGCCACCTCCTTGACGGTCTGATACTGATCATGGGGCATCGCTTTGCACCTTTTGTCATGTTTTAATGTATTATAGCGGCTTATCGTGAAGTTAGATTGACCTGCATCAAGTCATCGGACGAAAACCCGTGGTTGAATGGGCTATATGACAGACAAGGGAGGGCACCCCATGCAGCGCATCATGCTGGCCACGGATTTCTCCGAAAGATCGGACAGGGCTTTGCGTCGGGCGGTCCTTCTCGCTCGCGCACATGGTGCGCGTGTAGAGCTCGTCCACGTCGTCGATGATGATCGTCCCCGCAGCATCGTGGAGCAGGACACCAAACAAGCCCGCCATCTTCTGTCCGAGCTTGCCCGAACCCTTGAGACACTGGACGGCGTAGCCTGCGACACGAAAGTGCTTTTGACAGACCCATTCGCCGGGCTCACGCGGGCTGTCGAGCAAACCAACCCTGACCTGTTGGTGATCGGCCCACACCGCCGTCAGCTCCTGCGGGACGCCTTTGTGGGAACCACCGCAGAACGCACGATCCGCTCCGTCTCCTGTCCGGTCCTGATGGTAAATGGCACCCCCGTCGGGGACTATCGCCATGTTCTCCTGACAACGGATCTGTCCGACAACTCGCGGCTTGCCCTTCGAGTGTTTGAAACGCTGAATATTGGTCGGGAGGGCAACCTCTCCGTCCTCAGCGTTTTCAATGCTCCGGCCTTACGGCTGGCGATGTCCGGAACCCTGCCAACAACCAACAAGGAAGACTACCTGAAATCTCTGCGCGCAGAGGCCAAACGCGAACTGGCCGCGTTCATCGCAAAGCTGGGAGGCACAAAGGCAGAGCAAATCGTGCGGTTTGACGAGACAACCATTGCCCATGAAGTCCAAAGAGCTGCAAAGGATCTCAAATCCGATCTGATCGTCCTCTCAACCCAAGGGAAAGGTGCAGTTTCAAGAATGTTGCTTGGTAGCGTGACCGAGCAGGTCCTGAGGACCGCGACTGTGGATGTTCTGGCAATCCCGCCCTTCAAATAGCTGCAAGTCGTTGCCGTGTGATCGTGTTTCTTACTCCGAACCACCTCTCACCCAACAAATCTGTTCGCTGACAGAGGTCGGCCAGTTTCATGACAAGATCAGTCGTGCAACGTCTCGAATGCGTTGTTGAACGCGCGGCAAAAGGATGTTGAGCCTCCACCGAAATAATCATGCGCCCAGCAAAGGGTTCCCGAAGGTGAAAGATAGCATTCTACCAAACTGAACGGCGGCGATGTGAATGAAAACCGCTTCGAGGAATGAGATTTTCCACTGGCGTTTGGCAAAAACGCCATCAAAGTAAGACCAAACCACCGCTATGATATAGGGTAAGATGTTCAGCTTGAGGTTGAGATCCGGGTCTTCAGTCAGAATCAGATAAAGAAAGGTTCCCAGCAAAACTGCCCGCAGCATCACTTTCACGGCCGCCTTAATGCTACCCTTGGTGAGACCGACGTCCTTCAGTTTATCGATGCGGCTATTGCTTGGATTGGCTAAATTCATGAGATCACTATAGCAAATCACGGTCAGCAATGTCACGTTTGGTCTGCCGTCTTTGCGCTGAAGGCCCTATCTGGGCGCAAATCAATTGCGCTGCATACCGGGCGGCAGGGCATACCATAGGTTCTTGGCCAGCTTGCCGCCGTGGCACATGGCTTCTTTAACAGTCATGCGATCCTGCGCGACCGGCGCGAACTGCTTCTGTCCCTTTTCCCGGATGCGTTGCTCGTGCAGCACGCTTAGATGTCCCTCAGTGTCCTTGACCAGGAACCACAGGTCCTGGTTCTGTTTTCTGGCACCAAAGACGCGCTCATGGAACTTGTTTAGCTCCGTCATCTTGCCGCTCCCCCAAGCGTTTCACCTCGAAGCTTAGGAAATTTCCGCTCGCTTGAAAACACTTTCCAAGGAGCGCGAAATACAGCACAAAAAGATATAGTAAAAACAATATCTTATTTCAACGCTCGCCGAGCTCGATTGTCCCAATCGCTGTAATGGAAAATGGGAATCGTTCCTTCTGGGCCATGGCTGAACGGCGCTTTCAAGCTATATCCTTGCTATCAGGATCGCGTGAAGGTTTTGGCGCCTGCAGTTGACCCGCGGCACGGTCGCGTTGGAGGGCACTGCGCCCAAGGAACATTAGGGTTACCGGGGTAGTGAGCATGATGCAGATGCCTATGACTATCTCATGCAGAAAGACGCGATCCTGGATCCATGACCACGCCAGAAGAGAGGCCAAAAGGATCGCCGCCGCGCCCCAACTGGTGCCAAGTGTCGGCGCATGAATGCGGTCATAGAAGCTTTTCAGGTGCAGAAGGCCAAAAGTCCCCAGCAAGGTCAGCGAGCTGCCCAGCACCAGAAAAAAGGCCACGATGAGCATCAACCATGCAGGTAGATCATCCAGCGCGGTCATTCGATCACCTCGCCACGCATTAGAAACTTGGACAGGCTGACGGTGCCGACAAAGCCGCCGATGGCTATGACGAGGGCCGCCTCGAATAGGAATGGCGTGCCAAGACGCATGCCCGACACGATGAAGAGCAGCATTGTTGTGACATAGAGCGCATCCAGAGCCAGCACCCGGTCTTGCGCCCGCGGGCCGATCATCATTCGGATCGCTGCCAAGCAGGCCGCCAGCGCCAGAGCAATCTGCGCGTAGGTCAATGCCAACCACAGAACAAGGATCATCCAAAAGCCTCCAGCAAAAGAGCTTCATAGCGGTCACGGATCAGGAGGCGCCACGCCTCTTCCTCAACCATGTCGAAGACATGCAGCAAGAGCATGCCCGTCTCGGCGTCATAATCCAGCCATGCCGTGCCCGGTGTCGCGGTCAGAATGACCGCCAGCAGCGCCAGCGCGACCGGGTCTTGCAGGCGCAGCGGGATCTCAACGAATTCCGAATGACGCGCGCCGTGGCGTCCGTTCGTCAGCATCAACCGCGCCACCGCCCAGTTCGAGCGCACGATATCCACCGAGACGATCCCCATCAGGCGCAGCAGCGGCCGCCAGGCGCGGATACTCGGCGCGTCGGGTTCGATCCGCGCCAGTGCAAGACCGGCCAAGGTGGCGATCACCGTGCCAAGGATCAGATGGCCGGGCGAAAAGCGGGTCAGAAGGAGCCACATCACGACCATCGCCGCTGACAGCATCGGATGGGGAAACAGGCGGGTCATTCGGTCAACTCCTCCGTATCCTCCTGATCGGCGGCGCGGGGGGCGCCCAACACCCCCACGGTATAAATCCGCGGTTGCAGGACGGCATCGGCTGTGTCCTGCATGTAATCCAGCGTCACCTCAGCCTTGAACGTCAGGAAGATCACCATCCCGATAAGGGTCACGACCGGGGCAATCTCCAGCGCCAGCACATCGGGCGGGTCGCCATCAGTGGCCCAGAAAGTCTGGATGCCCACCCGGACAAGGCCCAGCAGCGTGGCAAAGCCCGACAGGATCACCAGCGCCACAAAGGCCCAGGAGAGGGCCGGGGTTGCCGCGCCCTCGCCCAGCAGACCCTGCAACAGGCCCAGCTTGCCGATAAAGCCCGACAGGGGCGGCAGGCCTGCCAGCGCGATCATGCAGGCGCCAAAAGAAAGGCCCAGCACCGTCAGCGTGCCGGGGATAGCAAGCCCCACCTCGGGCGGGCGGTCTTCTTCACGATCGTCAAGGCCATAGGCATCTGCGGTCAGCGCCAGCAGGGCGGCGATGCCGCCTTCCTCGCGGCTCATCGGTTCGATCAGCAGGAACAGAGCGCTGGTGGCCAGTGTCGAGGACAAAAGATAGAATAGCGCTGCCGCCAATACGCTGCTTGCTGCCCCAGCCATCACGAAACCCGCCGCCGCCAGAACCGTGCCCGAGGAGACCAGCACCAGATGCGCTGCCATCCGGCCCAACCCATGCGAGGCCAGCACCCCCAGAAGGCCGAAGATCACCGTCGCCATGCCCCCCGCGATCAGCACAGGTGCACCAAAACCCGCCGAGGCACCCGCTGCTGCGCCGAACAAAAGAAAGGACAGCCGCAGGATCACATAGACGCCCACCTTTGTCATGATCGCGAACATCGCCGCTACTGGTGCCGCCCCCGCCATATAGGCTGTAGGCAGCCAGAACGAGAGCGGCCAGATCCCCGCCTTTATTAGAAAGGCCAGCCCCATGATTGCGGCTCCGGCGTGAAACAGTATCCGCCGGTCCTCAGGCAGGAAGGGGACAAGATTTGACAGATGCGCCATGTTCAGTGTGCCCGTCGCGCCATAGATCAGACTGACCCCGATCAGGAACAGCAGCGATCCAGTCAAGTTGATCGCGATGTAATGCAGCCCCGCCCGCACCCGCAATTGCCCGCCACCATGCAGAAGCAAGCCGTATGACGCGGCCAGCAAAAGCTCAAAGAACACGAAAAGGTTGAATAGATCACCCGTCAGGAAAGCCCCGTTCAACCCCATGAGCAGGAACTGGAACATGCTGTGGAAATGCTGCCCCTGTCGGTGCCATGCGGCGGCGGCATAGGTCAGCGCGGGCAGCGCCAGCAGCCCCGTCAGCACCAGCATCATCGCCGAGAGCCGGTCGATCACAAGCACAATGCCGTAGGGCATGGCCCAGTCGCCCAGCAGGTAGAAACCGATGTCGTTGCCGCCCGTCAGCGCACTTCCCTTCGACCGCACCAGCAATTCGATGGCCGCAAGCAGCGAGGCGATGACGGCGACAAGGCTTATGGTCATCTTGGCGCGACGCTGACGTTCGTCATAGATCAGCATTAGCGCGCCCGCGAAGAAGGGGATCAGGATCGGCGCGACGATCAGATGCTCGGGACCCAGGTTCATGGCTCACGCTCCTGCCCGTCGACATGATCGGTGCCCGTCAGACCGCGCGAGACGATCAGCACCACGAGAAACAGCGCTGTGGTGGCGAAGCTGATCACAATAGCCGTCAGCACCAGCGCCTGAGGCAAGGGATCGGCATAGGCGGCGGGGTTGATGAAACCGCCACGCGGCATGATGGGCGGCGCGCCCAGCGTTAGGCGCCCCATGGCGAAGATAAACAGGTTGACCGCATAGGAAAGCAGGCACAGCCCCACGATGACCTGGAACGTGCGCGGACGCAGTAGCAGCCAGACTCCCGATCCAGCCAAAACACCGATGGCCAGAGACAGCACGATCTCCATCAGGTGGCCTCCTGATCCGGGGCGGCATCCGCGTCCCGCTCGCGCAGGCGCGCGGTTCGCAGCGACTGGTGTGCTATGGCGATCAGCATCAGCACGGTCGCCCCGACCACCAGCGAGAACACGCCGGCGTCAAACAGAAGGGCCGTCGCCGCAGGCACCTGCCCAAGCAGCGGAATCTCGACATAACGGGCATGCATGGTCAGGAAGGGATAACCGAACAGGAACGCGCCCAGCCCGGTCAGCCCCGCGATCAGCAAGCCAACTCCCATCCAGCGGATCGGAAGCACGGTCAGCCGAGCCTCGATCCAGCGCACATCATGAGCCAGATATTGCAGCAGAAAGGCGATGGACACTGTCACTCCCGCTGCGAAACCTCCCCCCGGCAAGTCATGCCCGCGCAGGAACAGATAGGCCGCCAGCATCAGCATCACCGGGAACATCCAGCGCATGATTACGGCTGGCACCAGCATGGCATCGGCAAAGGTTGTATCGGCGCGCCGGGCCAGATCCTTGGGCAGAGTCACGCTTTCCGCGGCCGGGCGGAAGCGGCGCAGCAGCGCATACACCGTGACACCCACGATCGCCAGCACCGTGATCTCGCCAAAGGTGTCGAAGGCGCGGAAATCGACAAGGATCACGTTCACCACATTGGTGCCGCCCCCCTCAAAATACGCGTTGCGCAGGAACCAGTCGCCCACATTGGGGATCAGGGGCCATGTCATCATCACATAGGCCATCGCGGCCAGACCGCCCCCCGCCACCAGCGCGATGACGAAGTCGCGCCCACGGCGCAGACGCGCGGGCAACAGCTTGTCTGCAGCGATCTCTTCGTTCCGCTTGGGCATCCAGCGCAGGCCCAGCAGTAGCAAAACGGTTGTCACCACCTCGACCAGAAGCTGCGTCACGCCAAGATCCGGGGCGGACAACCACGCAAAGGTCAGGCAAGTGACCAGCCCCGCGCCCCCCAGCAACACAACAGCCGCAAAACGGTGATATTTGGCCAGCCATGCCGCGCCGATGGCACAGGCCGCCCCCACCCCCCACATCGCGGCGAAGGCGGGGTTCAGCGGCGTGGACAAGGGGCTGGGCGCCTGCCGCAACCCGCCCCAGAGCGTGGCCAGACCCGCTCCGATCGTCAGCAGCACGATCAGCCGCAACTGCGGCTGCAGGCGTTCCGTCCCCATCAGGCGATGCAGGGCGCGCGGCGCGCGCCAGCTCAGTTCCAGCAGCAGCTTCTCGAAGACCCTTTGCGCCCGCAGGCGGTGCAGCAGCGGCGGCCCCTCAGGGCCAGCCGCGATGCGAGCGCCCAACACAGCGTAAAGCGCCACGCCCGCACCCAGTGCCACAAGGCTCATGATAAGAGGCAGGTTCACGCCGTGCCAGAGCGCGATATCCTTCACCGGCAGATCAGGCCCCAGCACCGCTTGCGCCGCCATGTTCAGCGTGGGCCCCAGCGTCAGCCCAGGCAGAATACCCACAATAAGGCAAATCAGAACCAGCGCCTCGACCGGGCGGCGCATCAGGGCTGGCGGTTCGTGAGGGGTTTTCGGCAGGTCGGTGGCAACGGGGCCGAAAAAGACGCTGGCGATGAAGCGCAGTGAATAGGCTACGGCAAAGATGCCCGCCAGCGTGGCCAGCCACGGCAATGCGTTGTCCAGCCAAGAGCCGTTGTGCCAGTCGGCTGCTTCCGCGAAAAACATCTCCTTAGAGATGAAGCCATTCAGCAGCGGGACCCCCGCCATGGCGGCCGAGGCGACGACGGCCAGCGCACCCGTCACCGGCATGGCGCGCATCAACCCGCCAAGGCGCCGCATGTCGCGGGTTCCCGTCTCGTGATCGATGATCCCGGCGGCCATGAACAGGCTGGCCTTGAACACCGCATGGTTCACGATGTGAAAGATCGCCGCCAAGATCGCGCCATTGCTGCCGATCCCGGCCAGTGCAGTGATCAGGCCAAGGTGGCTGATGGTGGAATAGGCGAGTAATCCTTTCAGGTCATGCCGGAACAGCGCAATCGCCGAGCCCAGCACCAGCGTCAGCATTCCGGTGCCCGTCACGGCATAGAACCATAATTCCGTCTGCCCCAGCACAGGCGCGAAACGCACCAGCAGGAACACGCCAGCCTTGACCATGGTCGCCGAATGCAGAAAGGCAGACACGGGCGTCGGTGCCGCCATCGCGCCAGGCAGCCAAAAGTGAAACGGCATCTGCGCCGATTTGGTGAAACAGCCCAGCAGGAACAGGCCCAGCACCAGCGGATAAAGCGGATGCGCCCGCAACAGATCGCCCGAGGCCAGCACCCGGTCCAGATCAAAACTTCCGACGATCTGACCGATGATCAGCATGGCCACCATCAGGCACAACCCGCCTATCCCCGTCACCACCAGCGCCATCCGCGCCCCGTCTCGCGCCGCCTGCCCCTGATACCAATAGCCGATCAGCAAAAAAGACAGGATCGAGGTCAGTTCCCAGAACACCACCAGCATCAGGATATTGCCCGACATCAGCATGCCCACCATGGCCCCAGTGAAGGCCATGAGGAACGCGTAAAACCGTGGCACAGGATCTGATTTCGACAGGTAGTAGCGCGCGTAGATCAGCACGAGGATGCCGATCCCGAACACAAGCGTCACGAAAAGCCACACGAACCCGTCCATACGGAACGTCAGGTTCAACCCCATCGAGGGCACCCACTCCAGCGTGGTGCGTAGAACCTGCCCCGCGCGGATGGTCGCGTGCAGCAGCGCTAAAACCCCAAGACCCGCCGCAAGAAGAAGCCCCGATACCCATGCTGCGGCGCCATGTGCCGTCGTCGAAACCGTGCTGGAGGCGATGGCCGCAGCAAAAGGTAAGCCGACAAGGATGAGCAAGAGGTTTTCTTCGATCATACCCTCTGGGTTTCTCCGAGCAATGAGCGGCGACAAATCATATTTCAGCGCACATCCGCTTGCAGCACCGACAGTCGCCGGTCCCTTTCAGTGCAGACATGAATGGAATGTCAGGAGTAACGATAATGCGGTCACATTCTGCAAACAAGCCAGAGTTGGCACTCACTCCTTGAAAATACCGAGCTTCTCAGTCCGCCAGCGCCCGAGAGCATCGTCCCGATAGACCGCCGCCCCACGCTGGACTCAAAATCTAACCAGACCACTCGATAGGGGCAGTGCAGCGGCTCAACTGCAATCAATGGGCACATCAAATAAAAAGGCCCTCCAGCGCGCTGAAGGGCCTTAGCGCTTGATAAACGCCGTAGAGTCGACCTACTTCCATCTGCACGACGGCTAATTTATCGATCGAACCGGACACTGTTCCGTCAATTTTTTCGTCGCCGGCAAGGCACCACCTCACAAGTTTTAGAAATAACAGGCTGTCCCCCGGATGGCCAAAGCCATCCGGGGGGATTGTTTCACCTGCGCGCCAAGAGCTTGTCGACTTGCTTCAGCAGCACCAGAAGCGTCCTTTCCACATGCTCTATGAGCTCTGACTGGCAGTCCTCGCAGAGCGGTGCGACGGAGATCACGGTGCCGATGGTTTTGAGCGCGACGAAGTAGCCGCCCCGGTCTTCGATTTCGAAAGACAGCAGGCCGGTATTCCTTGCTGGTGCCGGCAGCATACGGAACGCAGCGTTCGCGAATGCGAGAACCGCCAAGGCATCGAACAACGACTTCAATGTGTTGATATGCCATGTCAGTGCATCATCATCTTCCAGCAGATCGAGCCAATCTGCGACCTGTTGTTTTTTGCTCTTTGGTCCACGCGCCTGTGACAAAAGGAATTGCAAAGCAGCAACAAAGTGCACGGCTTCGAAATTGTGGTTCTGAATGGTCATGCCATCATCTCCTGTTCTGAAGCGAACCGATTTCGCTTCGTCAAGCGCTGCCAGTGTGTGTGACTGGCAGCTTGGAAATCTGCGGTGTCCTACGCCGCAAAAAGGAGATGATCACGGATCTCGGGTTGGTCAGCCACAAGTGGCGCGAGAACCTCTCGGAGCCCATCGGTGAGCAGGCAGATGTCTTCGACGAGAGGATCGGCGAGGTCGATCTGCGCAAAAAGCATCGCTTCGACACGTGTATCGTCGTGAACATGCTCGAGCGTGAGGATGCCCAGCAGATCCCGGAGCGCATTCCATGTGCGTCGATCTACAGCGGACGCGTTCTGAAGGCCCTCCAGGATGGTAGTGACTACTTTCTTGCCGCGCTGCCCAGCGAGGAGTTCTGCTGCATTTTGTAGCGCGCCGAAATTCGCGTCGATGAACTGGTGTAGGTTCATCAATGCCGGGGTCGAGAGAGCTGGAGTGCCCTGGGCTCGGTGTCTGAGGTGGAACATGTGTCGTCCTTTCTTGATTTGCCCCGCCGTTCGTGGTGGGGGTCAAGCCGATCCAAGCTCCTTTTTTCGATCATCTGCATCAGGTCTGGCGCGGGTCTCGCCCCGAAGACCTGCGCCAGATCAGATGCAGATGTCGCCAATTTCCGAAGTGATACTGATGACTATCGTGACCAACCGCCCATGATTACTGACCAAAGGTCCGTCCAAACGATTGCGAGTTGGCCTTGCCACCGTCTTCTCAGAGGCGCCGTAGCGCGGTGACAGTTTTGCACAGTCTAAGTTGCTGAGAGCAGTTTTCCAGTTCCAGCATAGTGAACGCGCGGACATCGTGCATTCGTTGCAGGTGCGAACTGCTTAGGGGGTCTGCGTAAACAGTCGACATTCGAGCCACTGACAGAACCTGTGCCTCATCGAACAGTCGCAAGGCGGCTCCGATTCCATACCGACATCCACGTTCTCATTGAACCAAGCAAGAGCGCCCGGCTGGCGCCGCTCTCTGGCGTTAACGCAAAAGACTTCTCGCTTGGATCCGCCTGTGATTCAGCACCTGTGCGACGTCCGCTCATTCTCTCGCGGCCGCAAACGGTCCTCAGTTTCCAGCCAGCTCATGCACTCTCTCGAGAGAGCAGAATGGTCGTATTCGTGCAACAGCAGCGAGGCAGTATTTCAATGCGGCAGCCGCGTTTGTTGGTCCGCACCGTGATCCATCAAGGTCTGAAGTAGCCAGCGATTGGTCCGTATGTCTACTCCGGTAGCCCCATAGCAACTACTCCGTAACCGCCATCGCAAAACTCCTGCGCCAAACCACATTTGACATGACATCGCAGGTCAAACAATCCGGTAGAAGGTGCGGCCCAGCTACCCCCTACTGACAACCGTAACCGCCGCTTCATCAGTCCGGTGTGGACCCCAGAAGGCAATGAGGGCCCAAGCTTCAATATTCTCAAAGAGTTGAATTCGTCACTGCAAGTCGAAAACGCTTGAGGGAAGTTGAGAAGCTTGGAAGAAAGATTTGAAGAAGGGTAGGTTTCGCCCCTTTTCGGATTTCGAATCCGGTGGATTGCAATGCGGCGCCGGCGTAAAGTCCATGAATGCGCGACATCAACCTCAAAGCCACGGAATATTTCGAAGCCGTCGCACGCTTGGGCACAGTGACGAAAGCTGCACACGAACTGGGTGTGTCGCCCTCAGCTGTCAGTCAGCAAATCAGCGCTCTGGAAACCCAGTTCGGGGTAAAGCTGTTCCGTCGCGAAAAGCGCCGGTTGACCCTTACGCTTGACGGCGACCGGCTTTTTCAGACGACCAGCCAAGCCTTCGGTGCCCTGCGCAACGCTCGCAGCGCGATTGGCCGTCAACGCGACATGCGCAGCCTGACCATCCGGGTCAGCCCCAGTTTCGGCGTGCGCTGGCTGGGGCCAAGGATCGCATCCTTTGCTGCGGACAACCCGGATTGGGCCATTCGCATCGATGCCACGCCTGACTTCAGCGCGTTTGAGACAGAGGCGGTCGATCTGGACCTACGTTATGGCATGGGTAGTTGGGCTGGCCTGATGGTTGAGCCGATTGTGAACGACATGGCGATGCCGATGTGCAGCCCCTCCTATCTGGAACGATTACGTGGCATCAGCGACGATCCGGTGGTGCAGCTTGCCCATTCGCGGCTGATCGATAGCGTCAAGACGATGTATCGCTGGGATCTGTGGCTGGCGGCGAACCGGATCGAATTGCCAGACCTATCTTATCCGTTCAGATTTGACCGCTCGTCCATGTCCATTGAGATGGCCAAGCAAGGCGGTGGCGTGGCGCTGGACAGTGCGGTTCTGTGCCTCGGCGAACTCGAACGAGGCGAGTTGGTGCCAATGGCACCAAACTTTCCAGTCATTGCCTTTGATGCTTACTGGATCGTCTGCCCGCCGCGCCACATGAACCGGCGCATCGTCAAGCGGTTCTCGGATTGGGTCACCGCCGAGGCGCGGACCACCGAGGCCCGCACCCGCCGCGTATTGGAGGACATGGGCTGTGTCTTCCGCTCTGGTGACGATCAGGAGATGAAAGAAGTCACTCCCTGGTCCTTGTAAGGCGGGCCATCAGGACCCCTTGCCGAGACCGTCATCCCGCTCAGTAGATCGTTAGCGCCGGGATGAACGAGATCGCCAAAAGCACCGCCAGCGCCACCAGATAGAAAGGCAGCAGTGCCCGCACCACCTCCCCTATCCCGACACGGGCAATGGCGGCCGAGATGAACAGCGTGGTCCCCACGGGCGGGGTGTAAAGCCCTATCGACAGGTTCACCACCATCATCAATCCAAGCTGCACGGGATCAAGCCCGATGGCCTGCCCGATGGTCACGAACAGCGGGCCAAGCAGCAAAACTGCGGCAGGCAGATCCAGAAACGCGCCCACGACCAGCATCACAATGTTCAGCGCAATGATGATCATCCAGGGCTCGCTGATGGTCTCGGCCACCCACAGCGCAAGATCCTGAGGCACGCGGTCGGCGGTCAGAACCCACTGGATTGTCGACGAGGCCATGATGATCAACATCACAGCGCCTGTCATCATCGCGCTATCCACCAGCGCGTCCCAGATACCCTTGGGTGTCAGGTCGCGGTAAATCACACCACTTACGATCAGTGCGTAGGCCACGGCCATCACGCTCACCTCCGTCGGGGTGGCGACACCGAAGCGTAGCGTGCCTATGATAAAAATAGGCATCAGAAACGCCGGGATCGCTGCAAAGACCTGACTTTTGAAGGCGTTGAACCCGCCTTCCAAGGGCGCACGCGGCAGGTTCTGCCGGCGTGCAACCCACCAGACTGTCGCGAACATGCCCGCACCCAGCATCACGCCCGGCAGAATACCGGCCACGAAAAGATCCACGATCGAGGTGTTCGAGACCAGACCATACAGGATCAATGGGATCGAAGGCGGGATAAGCACCGACACAGTCGATGAGGCCGAATTGATCGCCGCCGCAAATCCGGAAGGATAGCCAGCCTGCTTCTGCACCGGGATCAACGCATTGCCCAATGCCGAGGCATCTGCAACGGCAGATCCGGACACACCGCCGAACATGACGGATCCAATAATCGAGACCTGACCCAGTCCGCCCTTCATGTTGCCAACCAGAAGGCGCGCGATATTGATCAGGTAGACGCCGAAACGTCCCGACATCATCAGATTGCCAGCCAGAATGAAGAACGGGATAGCCAGCATCGGAAAGCTCTGCGTCGGCGAATAGAGCCGTTGCGCAATAACCGCCATCGGCTTGCCATCCAACCACAGCGCCGCCGCCACTCCGCCCAGCATCGCGTGGGCAACCGGCACGGCAATAGCGAGAAGAACGAAGAATACCCAAATCATCGTGGTGGACATGGCGCGCGCTCCTCAGCTCAAGCTGGTTTTGGTGGGATCACTGGCACAGACATCGCGCTCAAGCAGCACACGCAGCACATCCAGCACGGCGATTAGCGCCATTCCGCCGAAAGCGTAGACAAGGCTGGAGTAGCCCCAGATCTGCTTGATCCCCAGCGTAGAGAGGCGCTGGAACTGCGACGCCTTCAGGATCGGCTGGCTGGACCACAGAACACTCACCGCGATCACAAAGATCATCAAGTTAACTGCGAAGAACAACATCCGCCTCCCGCACGGACTTAGAAGGTCCGGCAGCAGCGTGATTGCGATGTTGCGGCCACGGGCAGCAGCAATGACGACCCCGCCCGCCACCATCCAGGGCAGCAGCACCGCGTGGATTTCAGAGGCCCAGGGTAAGCCTGAATTCAGAACGTAGCGCAGGATCACATTGACCAACAGCGCGCAGAACATGAAGGCCAGCGTCACTGCTGCGATGACCTGACCGCTCCAGTCCAGCACATGGATTGGAAGCTGAACCATCCGCAGAAGAGGGCGCGGACGCCCTCTTCCTTGATGCGATGTGTCCTTTTCGGACATCACTGACCTGCCGCTTCTTTCAGAGCAGCCACCAGTTCGGGATAGCTCTGAGCGTATTTGTCGTAGACCGAGGCGGTCGCGGCGATATAGGCCTCGCGGTTCGAGGAGGCGAACTTCGCGCCCTCGGCCTCCATCTTGGGCTTCAAGGTCGCATCGCCGTCAAAGGACAACTGACGCTGCAACTTGCCGGCCTCGGCTGTCGCCTCAAGCGCGCAGTTCTGCGTGGCCTCGTCAAGCCCCGACCACCAAGCCAGCCCTGCCACCACCGGGGTGGATTCGTATTTATGCCCGGTCATTGTCACGAAGGGCGTAATCTCGTGCAGCTTGGCCGAATAGATGTTCGTCAGCGGATTTTCCTGACCGTCAAACACACCAGATTGAAGTGCTGTGGGCAATTCCGACCACGCCAGCGGAGCAGGCGATGCGCCAAGTGCCTCGAAGATATCCAGCGTCATTTGATCCGGCGGGGTTCGGATCTTCATGCCAGCCAGATCTGCAGGCTCGGACACATGCTTGGAGAGATGGGTCACGTTACGGATGCCATTGTCCCAGAATCCAAGGATCTTGAGCCCAGAATCCTGCGCCCGCGCATCCAGCAGATCACCAACCTCGCCGTCTAAGACCTCCCACGCGGCGGGCAGATCCGCAAACAGGAACGGAAGACCCAACAGACCAATTTCGGGCACGATCTGGCTCATGGCGCCTTGGCTGTTGGCGGTCACCTGAATGACTCCCGCTGTGGCAGAGGTCAGCATCTCGACATCATTGCCCATTGTGGCAGAGGGGGCAAGGTTGACCGTGTCACTGGTGCAGGCGGCATAAAGCTCGGCCCATTTTTCAGCTGCGACATAGCGCGGATTGCCTGGGTTCTCGCCATGGGCAAAGATCACTTCGGCATTGGCTGTTCCTGCGAGCAGGGTCGTCGTGGCCAGAATGGCCATCAGTTTGGTCTTCATGGTGGTTTCCTCCCTTGGTGAAGACTGATGTTGCGGCCCCACTCCTCCGCGGGGCTGCAGGTGTGGTGTCAGTGAATCAAAGATCCTCCGTTCACATCGACTTCGGTGCCGGTGCAATAGGCAGACAGTTCGGACGCCAGAAAAAGCGCGCAGCCCGCGACGTCGGACGCTTCTCCCGCCCGCCCCATCGGGATGCCCGCCAGAACCTGGGCGCGCATTTCCTCTGTCAGCTTGCCGGCGGTGATGTCGGTAGCGATGAAGCCGGGGCAGATCGCGTTGGCGCGCACATTGTCGGGGGCCAGTTCGCGGGCCATGGCTTTGGTCAGACCAAGCACACCGGCCTTGGCCGCAGAATAATGCGGCCCGCCAAAGATACCACCGCCACGCTGGGCCGAAACCGAAGACATGTTGACGATCGAGCCAGATTTCTGCGCCCGCATCGCGGGGATCACGGCCTGACTCATGTAAAGCGTGCCACGCAGGTTCACATCGGTAACCGCGTCATAATTCTCCGGCGCGATGTCCATGAACTTCAGAGGCTGGGTGATGCCCGCATTGTTCACAAGAATGTTGATCCGGCCGAAAGCGTCGAGCACCTTCCGCGCCGCCTCCAGACAGGCAGGTTTGTCCACCACATTGGCCGCAAGTCCGATATGCCCGCTGCCCGGCAGATCCGCCGCCGCTGCAGCAGCCTGATCCGCGTCAAGGTCGGTAATCACGACGGTCGCGCCATGTTCCGCAAACAATCGTGCCGTGGCCTTGCCCAATCCGCGCGGGCTGGCCGCCCCAGTGATGATCGCGATTTTTCCGTCCAAAAGGCCCATTGCCTTGTCTCCTCCGATTGTCATTGTCTTGGCTGTGCTTACAGCCAGCCCTTGATCTGCGCCGCGACCTTGGCCACTGACAGGCCATACATCTCGTGCAGCGTGGGCAAAGCTCCCGCCTCAAGGAATGCGTCCGGCAGACCGATCATACGGAACTTCGGCGCGATACCGGCCAGCAGCAGTTCTTTCGCAACCGCCTCACCCAATCCACCATTCACGGTGTGGTTCTCGGCAGTGACGACCAGACGCCCGCCCCTGCCCGCTTCGGCGGCGATCGTCGCCACATCCAAAGGCTTGATCGTGGGCACATGCAGCACAGCCACATCCACATTGTCGGCGGCCAGTTGTGCCGCCGCATCCAGTGCGCGCATGGTCATGATCCCAGACGAGATCACCAGCACATCGCGGCCATCGCGGATCATCTGCGCGCGGCCAAGCTCGAATCTGTAGTCAGGCTTGTGCCGTGTCAGCACCGATGGAACCTTGCCGCGCAGAAGCCGCGCGTAGACCGGCCCGTCGTGCGCCACCATCGCGGGCACCATGCCCGCCACGTCATCCGCATCACAGGGGTCGATGATCACCATATTGGGCAGTCCACGGAAAATCGCCAGATCCTCGGTGGCTTGATGACTGGGGCCATAGCCCGTGGTTAAACCCGGAAGCGCACAGACCACCTTGACCGGCAGGTTCTCCTCGGCAATCGCCATGGCGATGAAATCATAGGCGCGGCGCGAGGCGAAGACCGCATAGGTAGTGGCAAAGGGGATAAAACCTTCCCGCGCCAACCCCGCCGCCGCCGAGAACAAGACCTGTTCGGCCATGCCCATCTGATAGAAACGGTCCGGCATCGCATTGGCGAATACATGCAGGTCGGTGTATTTCGACAGATCGGCCGACAGACCGACGATACGTTCGTCCTTCTTCGCCAGATTGACCAGCGCTTCGCCGAACGGCGCAGAGACAGTGTCATAGCCCTCAGCTGCAAGAGACGCGATCATTGCGGATGTCGCCACCTTGGTCTGCGCCACCTGACGCGGCTCATATTTGCGGGCCATGGATGCCAATGTCATTGCGGTTTTCCTTCTTCCAGCTTGTCCAGCGCCTTGGCCCATTCATCGGCGTCGACCCGCACGAAATGGCTCATCTCGCGCGCCTCAAGGAAATCGACACCTTTGCACATCTTGGTGTTGCAGATGATCACGCGGGGCTTGGCCTCGGGCAGGTTGCGGGCAGTATCGAAGGCCGCAACCAGCGCGTCCAGATCGTTGCCGTCCACCTCTTGCGCGTGCCAGCCGAAGGCTTCCCATTTCGGCGCTTCCGGCCCCACGGCCAGCGCATCGCGGCTGGGCCCATCGGCCTGCTGGTTGTTGAAATCGACGATGCAGATCAGGTTGTCCAGCTTCCATTGGGTCGCGGACATCACCGCCTCCCACGTCGAGCCTTCGCCCAGTTCGCCATCCGACATGAGGTTATAGACGAAAGCCGGGTTCTTCTTGCGCTTCAGTCCCATCGCCATGCCCACAGCGATCCCAAGCCCATGCCCCAGCGAACCGCCCGTGATCTCCATCCCCGGCGTGTAGGAGGCCATGCCCGACATCGGCATCCGGCTGTCATCCATGCCGTAGGTCTCAAGCTCGGCCTCAGGCAGGATACCTGCCTCCATCAGCGCGGCATAAAGAGCGATGGCATAGTGCCCGATGGACAGAAGAAAACGGTCGCGCCCTTCCCATTCGGGGTCTTCCGAGCGGTAGTCCAACGCGTGGAAATAAGACGTCGCCAGCACATCAGCCACCCCAAGTGCTTGCCCGATGTAGCCCTGACCTTGCACCTCGCCCATCAACAATGCCTTACGGCGGATGTTCCAGGCGCGCATCTCCAACGTCATGTTAGAGCGCGCAATGGCGCGGTTTTCAACAGTCATGGTCCCCTCCCGGTCGTCTGACGTAGGGAAACGCTACCACCGGAAACAGGTCTTGGATTGTGAGATATATGACAGACTTCGTTAGCAGAACTTAACAACTTTCCAGCCGAACTTCGGTTATCACGCCGAAAGGAACAGATCTTCGCATGGCCCAGAAACGTCTCGACCAGCGCGAAACCAAGGGGGAAATACACATGTCACAGCCTATATTCGCAGATAGCCTTGCGCGGCTTGGCACTGAATCGGCCTTCACCGTGCTGGCCCGTGCCCAGAGCCTCGCCGCCGGTGGGCGCGACATCATCAACCTTGGCATCGGCCAGCCGGATTTCCAGACGCCCGACCATATTGTCGAAGCCGGTATCAAGGCGCTACGCGACGGGCATCATGGCTACACGCCTGCGAATGGTATCCCTGCCCTGCGAGAGGCGGTGGCCGCCGACCTGCATCGCCGTCACGCAGTCGAGGTCAACCCGGACAATGTCGTGGTTGTGCCCGGAGGCAAGCCCACGATGTTCTTCGCCATGATGATGTTCGGTCAGCCGGGGGTTGAGATCATGTATCCGAACCCTGGCTTTCCGATATACGAATCCATGATACGATATACAGGGGCGACTCCCGTTCCCATCGCACTTGAAGAAGAAAAGGGTTTCGTCTTTTCCGCCAAGGCGGTGCTGGCGCAAATCACACCCGCCACGCGGTTGATCATCATCAACAGCCCTGCCAATCCCACGGGAGGGGTCATCCCACGCGCCGAGATCGACGCCTTTGTCACAGGTCTTGCCGATCACCCGCATGTGGCTATCCTATCGGACGAGATCTACAGCCAGATGCTCTATGGCGGGAGGGAACATGTCTCCCTGCTTCAATATCCGGAAATCCGTGATCGGCTGATCATGTTGGACGGCTGGTCCAAAACCTATGCAATGACGGGCTGGCGGTTGGGCTATGCGGTCTGGCCGGATACGGCGGTGGGGCATGTCACGCGGCTGGCTATCAACGATCATTCCTGCGTCAACGCCGCCGCGCAATATGCAGGGCTGGCCGCCCTGAGCGGGCCGCAGGACGCGGTGACTCAGATGATGTTGGCCTTCGATGCGCGCCGCACTCTGATCGTGGAGGCGCTCAACAGTCTGCCGGGTGTGCGCTGCATTGATCCGGCGGGCGCGTTCTATGCCTTTGCCAATGTCAGCGGCACCGGCATGACCGCGCGGGAGGCGCAAGACCGTTTTCTGGATAAAGCCGGCGTCGCCACGGTCGCGGGCACGTCCTTCGGCAGTTACGGCGAAGGGTTCCTGCGTTTTTCCTACGCTAATTCCGCCGAAAACATCAGCGAAGCGGTGCGCCGCATCCGCACCATTCTCTGAACAGGAGTCGCCCAATGACCGATATCCAGTCTATGGCCCATTCCATCCGCTTTCTGGCCCTTGATTCCATCCTCCACGCGGGCGAAGGGCACCAGGGCGTGCCCCTCGGCATGGCGGAAATCGCCGCCACGCTCTATGCCCGGCATCTGAAGGTGGATCCGAAAAATCCACTCTGGCCGGATCGTGACCGCGTGGTCCTGTCCAACGGGCACGGTTCCATGTTGCTTTACGCACTGCTGCATCTGTCAGGCTATGACCATGTCTCGCTGGACGCATTGAAAACCTTCCGCAGGCTGGGCTCGGTCTGCGCCGGACATCCCGAGATCGAACAGGAGGCCGGGATCGAGATTACCACAGGACTGTTGGGCCAAGGCATTGCGTGCGCAGTGGGAATGGCCGTGGCCGAGGCGCGACTGGCCGCTCGTTTTGGCGCAGGTCTGGTTGATCATCGGACATGGGCCTTTGTTGGCGATGGCTGCTTGCAAGAAGGTATCGGGCAAGAAGCGATTTCCCTGGCCGGACATCTGCAACTGGGCAAGCTGACCTTTCTGTGGGATGACAACCAGATTACCGACGATGGCACCACAGATCTGTCCATCAGCGAGGATGTCCCCGCCCGCTTCCGTGCGGCAGGCTGGCATGTCGCACAGGTGGACGGGCATGACATTGACCAGATCTCGGCGGCAATGGAGACGGCCAAGGCCGATCCGCGCCCCTCGTTGATTGCGTGCCGCACCGTGATTGCAAAGGGCATCCCACGCCTGCAGGGCCAGCGCGGCGGGCACAGCGCCCCTCTAACGCCCCAGGATTCCCATGACATGCGAGCAGCCCTTTGCTGGGAGAACGACGCGTTCGATATTTCCTGTTCGATCTACGACGACTGGGCCGCCTCCATGTCACGCGGCACCGCTGAGCATGAAGCATGGGCCGCACGCCTGTCCCGCGACGCCGAGGCAGCTGAATTCGATCGCTGGACTTCCGGTAGGTTGCCAGACAACTGGCTGGACAGCATCGCAACGCTGACCCGGACACAAGCCACCGACCCCGCGCCGCGCCCAACGATCCAATCCTCCGGCGCGGTATGTGACGCGCTGGTGTCGGTCCTGCCCGAAACCTTGGTTCTCTGTGCCGATCTGGAAGCGCCGACAAACCACAAGCGCAGTCGTCATGCCTTCACCACCACAGACCGCTCTGGAAGCTACCTGCATTGCGGGGTCCGCGAACATCTGATGGGGGCCATGTGCGACGGGATTGCTGCCCACGGGGGCCTGCGCCCGATCAATGTCACCTATCTTGCCTTTGCCGATTACGAACGCCCCGCCATGCGCATGGCCGCCCTGATGGGACTTCCGGTGCTGTTCGTCTTCAGCCATGACAGCATTGGCACCGGCAGTAACGGTTTCACTCACCAGCCGGTCGAGGTTCTGGCCAGCTTCCGCGTCATGCCCAACATTCGGGTCTTCCGTCCCGCAGATGCGGTCGAGACCGCCGAGGCCTGGGACATCGCTCTTCAAACGCCACACGGACCCAGCCTTCTGGCCCTGTCGCGCCAGAATGCCTCTCAGGTCTGCCAGGCGCGGTCCGAGAACCTGTCGGCCAAGGGCGCCTATACTTTGCTCGAGGCTGAAAACGGAAGAAGGCACGTGACACTTCTGGCCTCGGGCACAGAGGTAGGTCTGGCCGTGGCCGCGCGCGAACTCCTATCCGGAAAAGGCATCAACGCAGCCGTGGTTTCGATGCCCTGTTGGGAGTTATTCGAGGCACAGGACAAAGAATATCGCAGCACCACTCTTGGCACCGCGCCCCGGATCGGGATTGAGGCGGCCCTGAAGTTCGGATGGGAGAAATGGCTGCGCGAGGATGACGTGTTCATTGGCATGACAGGCTTCGGTGCTTCGGACCGCGCCGAAAAGCTCTACGCCCATTTCGGCATCACTACCGAGGCAATCGTTGAAGCTGTTGAGTGTGTCTTGGCACGTTGACGCATTTTTTTGCGCGGGGCTTTATTGTCGTCCTGGGGTTTGGAAAACTCGGCTGATGAGTATCTCGGAAAGTATTGTATTGGCTGCGGCCATGACCAATCCTGTTCCGTCAGTTGAAGTCGTCCCAGAAATTCAAAAGCGGTTCACGGAAGTTAAAGCGACTGGCGGAAAAAGTTGAGAATGGGCGGGTTCCACCCCATGCGGATGGACGTGGCCCGTTTTCAACTCGCTGCGGAAATAACGGAAATAAGCACTGTTGGGCGGTGGCACACGGGTGCGAATTAAAACGCCAGATCCGGCTGCTTTGTCCTCCGCGCGTCGATGCTCCGTCCGAACTGGACCGCCGCCAGTATACCCTCGGAGTGATCGTAGTGGCGCCGGGTGACCGCTGGATCGCGGTGGCGCAACAGGACTGTTGCAGAACGCCCGCCATCGTGCAGGACTTCGCTGGCTTCGGTTGCCACATTGTCCCGGATCCGATGCAGCGAAATGCGCGTGCCAAACTCGACCTCGAGGAGATCTCCGGCAAGGCGCCCAAGGTGCCTTTCCGTGATCGGGCCGGTTTTACCATGCACCGATGGAAACAGGCAGTTCCCATCATCGAACAAAGGCCGGTATGCCGTGCGATACTCTAAGAGCGCTGCGGCCAAGGACGGGTTCTCCAGGATGAAGGTGACCGACGTCATGTGCTTCTGAGCCTCCGGCAGTTTCAGCGCACTTCCGGGGAGCACGATCCGAACACTCTCCTTCCCTACCAGCCAAAGATTGGTATCGAACTCAAGGATCGAGAGGGCCCGCGCCCGCTCCGGAAGCGCCACTGCCACGGCGAGCAGAAGGCCGTTGCGAAAATCCTTCGCCGCATGAAGGCCGCGCATTTTTCGACTGCGTGCCTTTTGCATCAACTCGAACCCGAACGTGTAGATCCGGCTCGCGCCGACAAGCTGCGCGCCGCTTTTTGTGTGCGAACCTTGGCGCTTGGCTTGCTCAGACAAATCCATGACCACATAGTCACATCCAGACGAAACAAACCGACGTTGGGCGACGATGCCCAGGCCCGACATGATCCGCTGCAGGTAGTCTGCTGCCGTTCTGTCACTGACTGGCGCGCGATCCGCGATCCGGGATGTCAGATCGGTGGCGTAGCGATGAAGAGATCCGCCTGTCGGCGTGAGAGATATGCCCATCTCCGTGCAATAGGCGTGCCAGCGCGCCAACGCGCTGATGACAGATTGAGTGTGACTGACGCTCCAGATTGTCCGTCCCAAGACAGCCTTGCCGAGTCTTGAAATTCTGATGTGCTCCAGGAGGGGCGCCTGCCATTCTGCTGGTAGCCGCGACACCATGGTGACTGCCCTCTCCCATCGGCAGCCGTCCTTGGCCTTTTCTGTCACCCGCGCATTTCGAAGAACACGCGCAAAGTGGGCCGTCTTTTCGGGTCCCCAAACTTCCGCAGCAATCTTCTGCAAATATGCGAATTCCGCCCAGGCAACGCCCCCAACCTCAGCCTGTCTCAGGCGGAGATGCTCGGTCAATTCCTTGACGGACGGAACCGGCGACACCGGCCCGCCCGAGCGGATCTGATCTACAAATAAAAGATGGGCGTTGCCCGCACCCGCTCGGCTATCGGATGATGAGGGATGTTCGTTCGTCATGCTTTCGCACCTTTCCTTTTTCCATCGATCCAATCTTGCCAATTGCCGAACACCAAGTTTTCGTCGAGTTCTGCATAGTAGTTCAACGTCGTCTGGAGGCTCTTATGCCCGAGCAGCCGTTGAAC
>NZ_JARAMP010000036.1:0-24289 GCF_028802875.1 Seohaeicola sp. 4SK31
GCTGCCCTTGCTCAGCCCCAAATTCGCTGCGTTGTGCCTGTCAAAAAACTCTATCACATCATGTCGGCAGACAGGCCGGTTGCCGAACCAATCGGCTTTCCGCATCAACCATTTCACACGTGACGCCAGTGTCCCCTTCCAAGGCCTCATCGCGGACGGCGAGCGGCGCGAATACAAGCTCATCAATCTCGACCGCAGGCAGCACGAGCTTGCCCTGCTTCGCCGGCCGTCGTTAGGCGGAGAGTTGGTTTGGCCGGATGAACCTCGCGATCCGCGGCATATTTGCCGACATCCGCTGGAACTCGGAAGGCACGCTGGTCAAGGATGCCTTCCCTTGCAGTGAAGAAAAATGCACGACGCGTTTTGGATGCTCACTGATCGTCTTCATGTCCCAGGGACAGACAGCAATCAGGAGATCAAAGCATGAACGAACAACCCGCAGAACTGAACAGCGAAGATCTGATCGTGCGGATCAATCAGTATGCTGCAGAGTGCGGCATGTGCCCGTCCGAGCTGCTCGAAATGATCCGGTCTGTCATCGCTGCGTCTGAATTGAAGACCACAACCGGCGCCTCTAACGCTGAGCTCATCCGACTCATCCGCGATCTGGGATTCCGGACTCGGAATGCTGAGGAAGGCCCCACTTTCATCATGTTCCATCTGCGCCGCCATATCGACATAACTGCAGATGATCTGGCCGCCTGGAAAAAATCACCAGCGCATTTTGGGACACCAAATCCTTTCCCTAAGTCCTCCATAGAGGACGAAAAGGACCCCGAAATCACACGGGCCCTTCTGTCACAAGAAGGGGCGGTTTTTGCCGCCCCAAGACTTTTCTCAGAGAATGTGGAAATTTTCGCCGGATCGCTTTGGAATGACTGATCGGGGCGTAATTCTTCGTTGTCGGCAACACACAACGGTCTGACGGAAAACAGGAAAGGTAGAAACATGAGCAAGATCGAAAAAATCTCGGCAAAGCGGGCAGCGGCAATAATCGCCGATATGCGCGAAGAGGAATGCCTCAACATCGACGTCAAGGCGGATGGCCCGCGCGCGATCGTCACCGTCGGTCAGCACGGCGGCATCTGGCACCGCTTCGACGACTATCCGTCCGTCGAAGAGCTCCAAAGCACCGTCCGCGACGCATGGGAAGTCGATCTCGAGTCTCAGCGCGAGAACGCGTAATCGCCACAGCGCCGCCCCCCGGGCCCAGCTGCTTCTCCGGCCGCCGTGCGCGACGGCTCGACGAGATCCCTTCCATGTGCGAGACACGGATGCCGTCGACCGCTGCTCCAGCCCAGGTCACGGTCTCGTCGTTGTAGATCGTGCATGATATGCTAATCCATTTCGCTGAGTTGGCGCCCATATCGACGCCAGGACGCGCGTTGCGCTCTTCGGTGGCTTCCATGGCTTGCCGTCCAGAACCTGAAGCATGAGGCCAAGCGCGCCAGTTCCCTTTCCAGTTGCCGGTCAGAGTAGCCTCAAGCATGGAAACCTCGAGACCCGTCGATTTCGCCCGGCGGGTCTTCTTTTTCTTCCCAGACATGCGCCTCGGTTGGTAGTGGTTTGAAAAAACCACAGAATCGAGAGGCGAGGGATGGCGAAGAAACCCAAGGACAAGGAGATGTTCCACATCGCTGAGTGGTATGGTCTCCCTTTCCTCGATCTTTTGGACGCCGACAGACTGCGCCTCGGGAAGTTCCGGGCATCTGGAAAGATGCTCAACAAGTCCGAGATGAAGCGCATCGTGGATCTCCGAGCGAAGGCCAAGCTTGGCCCGCTGACTACTACGGAACAGACGAGGCTGACAGACCTCGAGGCACGTCTCACAGCTCTGCAGGCGACGCAGATGCCGTGCCCCTTCCGAACCGACACCCCCTTTCCATTCTGCAACAAACCTGGAGGCGTGTGCTCGATGCGGCTCTACCGGGAGAAGCCGGGCGGAGGCCTTCAGCCGGTCACGGGCAAGCGGGCCTACATCCGCGGCATGTGTCCCGTCCGATACCAGGAAAACAACAAGGTGGCCCAACATATCGGCCAGGACCTCCTTGGTGACCCTAACCCGTTCCAGGTCGGCGAGGTCGGGTTCCTCGAGTCGACCGGCAACCTCGACAGCGCCCCCGGACAGAGCGTCGGAAACATCGATATGGTCCTCGCCGCAAGGAACACTCCCGTGGGCCACCCGATGAAGTGGGCCGCGGTCGAGATCCAGGCGGTCTACTTCTCCGGCAAAGAGATGGGCAAAGAGCTGACGGCGATCGCCAACAACGGCGGGCGACTTACCATGCCGAACGAAGGCCGGAGGCCTGACTACCGATCCAGCGGACCGAAGCGGCTGATGCCTCAGCTCCAGATCAAGGTGCCGACGCTGCGCCGCTGGGGAAAGAAAATGGCAGTCGTGGTCGACATCGCCTTCTTCGAGTCAATGGGCAAGATGCGCGAGGTGCAGGACGTCTCGAACTGCGACATCGTCTGGTATCTCGTTGACTTCGTCCAGGCAGCGCCAGGGGGCCCGTTCGAGCTTCAGGTCGTCGACCGCCGCCTGACCACCCTGGAGCACTCCATCGAAGGATTGACGGGCGGCATCCCTGTCGACATGGGTGACTTTGAGGGTGCGGTCGAGGATAAAGTGAACGCCGGACCGTGATGCTATGTCGATATTGAATTGCCGGAATCCACGATATCTGGTAACGCAAGGCAGAACAAAAAGAGACTCGAGGCGAATATGGGTAAGCGCAGGACGGCGATAGATCTCTTCTGCGGAGCTGGCGGGCTGTCCGCTGGTCTGGAGATGGCGGGCTTTACCGTGCTGGCTGGCAACGACCTGTTCGATGCGGCAGGCAAGACCTTCGCCGAAACCCACCCCATGGCGAAATTCGTGCCCGGCCGCATCCAGGACCTCAAGACCGATGAGTTGCTGAAGACAGCGGGCCTCAATAAGGGCGAGCTCACTGTCCTCGTCGGCGGGCCTCCATGCCAGGCCTACTCCGTCTACAACCATCAGCGCGGCATGCATGACGAGCGCGCAACTCTCTTCCGGGAGTATCTGCGGATCGTCGAAGCGCTTCAGCCCGAGTGGATCGTCATGGAGAACGTCGCTGGCATCTTCTCCATCGGCGGCGGCGAAGCTGTGCACGCAATCCAGACCGAGCTTGGCGCTCTTGGATATGACGTCAAGTTTGAGGTCCTGAAGGCAGAGCAGTTCGGTGTTCCGCAAGAGCGGCGCCGTGTTGTCTTCATCGGCAACAGGATCGGCGCGCCAATTAAGCATCCTGCGCCCACGCACGGCCCTGGCCTCCTGCCTTTTGTGACCATTCAAGACGCGATCTCCGATCTTCCGGTGCTTGAAAATGGCGAGGATCGCGGTGTCGTGCCCTACGCCACTGAGGCAAAGTCGGAGTTCCAGAAGCTGCTCCGAGGCAACCTGACGGCGGTTACCTGCCATGCGGCGCCGAGGCTCGGAACGGTGAACGTTGATCGCCTGGCGCATATTCCTCCCGGCGGAAGCTGGCGCGATATCCCCTTCGACCTGCTGCCGGCGGGCATGAAGCGGGCGAAGCGATCGGATCACACGAAGCGGTATGGCCGCATGACGTGGGACGGCCAGGCGTGCACGATCCTCACCAAATGTGACATCCACTGGGGCGCTTACATCCATCCGGAACAGGACCGAGCGATTTCCGTCCGAGAGGCTGCTCGCCTGCAATCGTTTCCAGACAGCTTCGTCTTCTCGGGATCGAAGACCGAGCAGTATGTTCAGGTCGGCAATGCGGTCCCGCCGCTCCTCGGGAAGGCCATCGGACATGCCCTTCTTGAGGCGATGGAAGCGGCGGAAACTGAAGAGACAGCAGCATAAAGTTTCCCTATTATACACGAGAAAAGGCGGTAGCCGTAGAGACTCACAGATGGCAGCTTCGCGGACCTTCCGGTCATCCGCTGCGGGCGCATCATCTCGCGCTTCGCTGACGCGGCATCCGGAAGGTCGGGCGGATTCCGGTCGTTCGCTGCAATGTCGACGGACGGCGGCTTTGGGGCCGAGAGGATACCGGGAGCTACCGTTGGCCAATCGACCAAAGCGGACTCAGTCACCCGAATCTCACTTGATGTCAGCACGCTGCTTTGCTCCCAACCCCGATCCTGGAAGAGATGGACAGGTTCCCTGAGACGAGCCCGACGATCTTGTCCTACCCCTGATGCGGAGTGTGCCCCGCTCCAAGCCTCAGCTCGGCTTGCGAGGGACGGGCGCGACCGCCTGGGCTTCGGCCGCCGCTGTGACGCGCCGCTCCAGATCATGCGCCTCGGCGACACCAACCGCCACCAACCGGCCCAACACCCGATCGATCCGCGTGCGCGCCGGGTGCCCAGGTTCGAGCAATCCCGGATCTTCGACAACGCACGCCTCAAACCATTGCATGACGCGGCCGCCGACGCCCGCCGCGATCCACAGCTCCGGTGACGTCGTGCGACCGAACCAAGCTTCGACTGCGTCCAACAGAAAACCAAGATGGCGCGAGCGCGGCGCGACCAGCAGCAGATTCATCGTGCAGCGCGCGACGAACACGGTTGGCCCCCCGGGCAACATCGGGCGGAGTATAGGCAGAAACGGATCAACCCGGTCGAACACGGTCGGCAACAGATAGCTGTGCGTCCCGGTGATCGGCGCATAGGTGTTGAACAGCATTTGCCCGATGACGCCACCGCTATCCAGGTCGATCCGAGCTTTGCCTGGGTCGCGGATACTCCACCACCGGCTGAGCGTCATCAGCCGCGTGACAAGCTTTTCGCGCAGCGCGACCGGCCGTTCCGGTGCGCGGCTGGTGTGGTTGAAGTAGAGCACGTCAGCGGCGTGCTGGACCGTCTGCGCGACCTCGGCAAACGGCGCGTCGGGCAGGTCGGTCACGAACGGCAGATCGGCGGCGAACGCCGCATCGTCTCCATCGAGCAGCCGCTCGGCATACAACGCGTAATATTGCCAATTCCAATCGGTAGGCTCGCGGCTGATCTCGGCATCGGCCGCATGGCCCAGCCCATTCATGCGGCCTGTCCATTCAGCATAAGCCGAGACGATCTCCTGCCGCCAGCCGATCGCGTTCGCAGGCGCCGACTGGATGATTGCCAGCCAACGGGCCCCCGCCTGGTGATCGGTGTGAAGGAATTCTGCCGAAGGGTCGATCGCCGTCTCCAGCCCGCCATCGACCTCGAACTCTTCGGGCGTGACTGGTCCCGGCAACCGAATTCGTCTGGCACTGCGCAGGCTCGGTCGCTCCTCGGGCCATGTGGGCCAATCCGGTTCCACGCCGCCATCAAGCCAAGCAAGCTCGCTCGTAACCGCTGCGTCGGACCGGGAGGCACGCTCCGCTTCGAACGCAGCCTGCGGCGCCTCGTCTTCCGGTTCGTAGCTCTTCCGACGATATGTCATGCTGGAAAAGGCCGCCCGCATCATCGCTTTGAAGAGACGCGGCTCGATCTCCAGGATGCGTGGGACAGCCGCCGCTACCGCGGTGGCTGCCACCCGATCCTGGCGTGTCGCGAGCGCGACCAGCGCATCGCGATCCGCGGTTTTCCTCAGCCGGGCCCAGAGATGGATCAGTGCGAGGATCGCGATCGCCGGACGGTTGTAGCGCAGAGTATCGCGCGACCCGCTGCCTCGATCGGATTTCTCCTCAAGCGTGATCCCGATAACTTCCCGCACCCAGGCTTCATGTGCTGCCAGCAGCGCATCGTCGCCGTCACGCGCGACGAGCAGCGCCGTCGTGATCAGCCGCGTTGCGCGAGACTTGAGCGCGTCAGTATCGCTGCCATCGGGCACGCCGCCCTCGGCATAGGCGACTGCGTCGCGTGCGGTTTCGGCCGTCGCATACGTCCCACCGTCGACCGCCATCGAAATGCGCGCTTCCATTCCGCTCGCCTGAACCGACACATCCCGCTTGGCTTCGAGCGCCACGAAATGCGCGGCCTCGTCCGGCGGCGACCGATATTCGAGATTGCCGTCCTCCCGTTCGAACCAGTTCGCCAGGGTGAGGACGTTAAGCGCATAGCGGCCGGCGAACTCAGGTTCGCTCAACGTCGCGTGCGCGGCATAAGGTTCGAGCGTCTCGACCGCCGCCGCGAGCGCTGCCCGCAACGAATTGCCGACTGGCTCGTCGGCCAGAAAATTCTGCAAGGTGTCGATCAGCGAATAGCCGCGCGAGGGTCTTGCCTTCAGATCGGCCATACGCACCGGACCCTTCGGCTCGTCCTTCAGTCCCAGCGTATCCCGCCCCGACCCCATCTGGTCATGAGTCTGCCGGGTGCGATCTTCGGCAAGGAGCTGCGGGCTCGCGAGAAACGGCGCGAGCGCTACACGCGCGACACTGCCGTGCGACAACAACACGTCGATCGCGATGAGGAGATAGGCAGCCGCGCTGCCCTCTGGGCCCAATATGTCGGCGAGCACGGCCTCGACCGGATCACCATCATCGAGCCGCTTCTGGCTCCACGCCTCGAGCGCGAGCAGCCCGGAAGCGGCGGCATATTCGTTACCGTTGCCCCGCGACCAGCCATAGGTCCAGCCCCAGGGGAAGAAGCGCGGCCCCTCGCCAAAGTCGACCGTGATGCCGTCTTCGCCTGGCTCGCGCCCTTCGGTGTGAAAAGCGATCGCCTCCTCGACCAGCCCCCTGATCAGCGCCATTCCTTCGGCCGGCGCCGCGTTCAGCAGGTCGAGAAACGGCGGCTGCGCGGGCGATGGTGGCAGATAGTCATTATCGCAAAAACTGAAGGCGTCCTCCATCATGCGGTCCCGCCGACGCCGCCCGTGTTTCTTCTTGATCAGGCTCGCTTGGACCATCGCCGCCAGTTCGGCTGGCGCGACGGGAGCGATCGCGCTCGAGTATTGGCGCAGGTCATTCATCTTGTGCTCGTCGCCGTCGTTCGTAATCGCAGTGACATAGGCCTTGAGCGCATCGGGCGCGAACGACCCGAGCAGCATCGCCATCAGCCGGAGCTTGGCTACCGTGCGCCGCCGCGCGTCGCCCCCCCAGCGCGCGCGTCCCTCCATCCCCGGGATCGTGACGGGCATGTCGCGCAGATCGAGCTGGCACAGCCAGTCGAACAGGAGCCGGGCCGTTCGCTCGGCAAGCGGGGGGAGCATCTTGAGTAAGAAGGTCTGTGTCTCGACCAGCTCGACCACGGCGTCGATCGCCGACATTGGCACCTCGGCGGCGTGAACAAGTATCCAGCGCAGCACCAGGACCGACGATCCCGTCACGTCGGTCCGATACGAGCGCGGCAGGTCGACCTTCGATCCATCAGGCAAGGTGATGATGTCAGCGGCCGCCTGCGTCTCGACCGCGACGAGCGTCGTCGACAGTTCGGTCAAGAGTGCGCCGCCCTCGGCGAGGAGCGAGGCGCTCGACTTTTCGAGCAGATCGATCGCGACTTCTGACCTGACCAGCGCGAGGATCGCCTGTCGGCGCCACGAACCGTGCGCGCTCGTAGGCGACAGGTGCGCGAGCAGGTCGAGCCAAGCGCTCGCATCCTTGCCCGTCTCGAGCGCAAGCCGCGCGGCGATCTCAATACCGCGGGCGACGCGCGGCGACACGAGTCCGCCCAAGTCGAACTCTCCCAGGCGGGACGGGTCTTCGGCGAGGTAATTCCCGATCGCCCAGTCGCGCAGCACGTCGTGATTGAAATCGAGCCGGTCGGGCCGGACCTCGCGGAGCGACTGAGCACCGAGCAGATGGTTTCGCGCAGATGAATCCTCGTCGAGATCGATTCCGGCGTCGCCCTTGAGCGCGGCGGTCGCCAGCGCTTTCAGGATTCGCTGCGCTGCCCGCACTTCGGCCGTCGGCGCGCCATCGGCGCCGATCCACCAAAGCTGCGCGAGCCCGGCCTCAGTTCGCACCGACGCGGCGCTCGGTTCGCGGAGTAGTCGCGACAAACGGTAGAGGTTGCGCGCGAGTTGCGCTGCGGGATGGCCGGCATCGAGCAGCATCCGCAGCTCGGGCGCCTGATCGGTCAGGATCGCGATTTCTTCGTCCGACAGCGCTCCGACCTTGACCGTGTGCTTACCGCCCAACGCGGCCGAGATCCGGTCGTCGAGCCATGGGATGACGTCGCTGGCGCCGGTCTGCCGCGCGGTCGCAATCACGTTGAAGCCAGGTATGGCGCCGGCGGCTCGCAGCAGCTCGCTGATCGTGCGCTGGCGCCCCGCATCGTCGATCATGTCGATGCCGTCAATAAAGAGGTAAGCGCCGCCGCTCGCCGCCAGATCGGTCAGGAAGGCATCCGCCGATCCGGGAATGCCGAGCGCGTTTGCCAAATACAACCAGCCGTTCGGGGGCGTCGCCTCACGGTCGAGAACGATGATCGGGGCACGCTCGGCGACGCGCTCGGCATAGTGGCGCAGCACCCAGGATTTGCCGACGCCGGTATCGCCGCGCACGACGATGAAGCGCTGTGTCTCGACCGCATCGTCGAGCGCCGCGACCGCCGCCAGCCGCGGCAGTGTCACGCCTGCGACGCTCGTCCCGATAGGCGAGAGCGTGTTTTGCGCGAGCTCGGCGAGCCGCAGGCGGGCCGAGCCGTATTCGCGTTCGCCGGCAAGCTTGAAACCGGCCTCGGCGAGGTTGGCCTTGAGTGCAGCGGTATCGATCTCACCGCCCCGCGTGCCGGTCTTGATCGAGAGATCGACGAGGCGGCTCCACAGTGCCTCAGCGTGCGCGACCTGCTCGTCCGCCAGCGCCATCCGCGCGAGCGCAAGACCGTAGGTGCGAGTAATCGGTGCGCTGCCCTCGAAATCAAATTCGAGGATCAGTATCCGGCGCAGCAGCCGCCAGATCGTCTCATCCTCATCGGCGATGCCGCCTGCCGTAAGATGCGCACGCGTCGTCGCGACGAACGCGCGCATGTCATCGTTTGCCACGCCCTTCGCCGCCAGACGGGTAAAGAACTCGCCCGCTGTGGCCGCGCTGCGCGCCCAGCCCAGCACGTCCTGATAGGCCCCCGATATCTTGCGGCTGGTCCGCTGCGTGGCGATCCCAAACAGATGGCGCTCCGCCGGCACGTCGCCGATCGTGCTGCTGGCGATCTGCCGTGCGACATCCTTGTAGACCGTGTCCTTCGGCGAGAACTGGATATCGCGCTTTGACTGGATTTCGAGTAGCGCATCACCGTTGGCCCCGACTCCCGCGATGATGAGGTCGTCGAGCTTGAACCCTTGCTCGACACCTTGAAAGCGCACGCTCGTGACGCGCGCGGACGGCAGCCCCGGCGCACGGTTTCCGGTCAGAAGCGCGAGCAGATATAGCGCCCCGAGCTCGCCCTCGATGTAGGCGCCGGCCGCGCCGCGCGATGCCGGGCTCGAGCCTCTCTCAGTGTCGGAGCTGTTTTCTGCTTTTGCCATCCGCCTGATGTGCAAACAATCGTCCGCGTGGTCAAGCGAAACGGGCGTTCGCGGGGACGTGATTCAACTGACGCGGACCGATCAATAGCTTGTCTACCTGCTATCTCAATTCTCGTCTGCGGGACCAGGCGTCGTCACCTTCGATGTTTTTGCACCGAAAGCGGCGCTCCCTAAAGCAGTCGGTTCGGTGCGTTCGAACGAACGGCGGCTTTGGGGATCGGCTGGGGCGACCTGGAATTACTGGCATGGGGTAAGAAGCGGACATTGCCCTTGAGGATGTCGTGTGTCCGCATTGGGCCGTCCTTTCGAACCTGCCCATGCTGCAACCACGAAATTCGTGTTCGCCGCCTTGGGTAGTTTGGGCTCTCAGCGAACCATCGGAGTGAAGGGGTCATGGCCACCGAAGACCTCACGACGGTGTGCGTCCCATCTGGCGGCCGATGGCTCCGTAGAGGAGGCCTCGCATCTGGTCCACACCCGGGATCGGCCTCGATACGGTGGTGGTCTCAGCCGTTGAGCGGCCCGATGAAGACTTCCTATTCCTCACTTTGCTCTCCGGGGTCCCGCGGTTCCACCGCCAGATGATTTCGTCCAGGTGTCGTTGTAGGTGCTTCCGTCCGAGACGGTGATACACGCCGATCAATGCGCGCTGGACGACCGCGTTCACGGCCTCGATGGTGATCATCCATACTGCGCAACGCTCCTGCACGGGGATCAACAGAGTGACACATTGACAGCACCCGCGCTGAGCTTGTTGGATTCCGAGGGCGCAGAAGCGTTCTTATCCAAGGAGTGAAGTGTCAGTGGCGGGATCCAATTCCGACGCAGTGCATGCTGGAACCCGGACACTCTGCAGCACACGGTTCGTGCAGAACACAAGGTGACTTGCATCTTGGCACAGGTTACGTCAACGTCGCTGTCACGAGCCGGAGTCGGACAGGAACCGGTGTCGATAGACCCTTATCAATAAGGGGTTTCGTCAAGATGCTCCGGCCCCAGGGCTCGGAGGCAAAATTATTGTTCCGAGCCCAAACGGACCGAAGTTTGCCAAGTCGAGGTCGCGCACGCAGCGACGCGCGCATGAACGCGACCGGCCAATACCGCCATCCATTAGAAACCACGACGCTGCGATGCAGAGCAGCCGAAGCAGACCTTCATGTTCTCTGAAAAAATGAACTCAGCTTTGGACATGCCGAGGCCAATTGCAGTTTCGCCCAATGATGTGCAATGTCCATGACATGACCGTTGAGCCTGCCGCACCACCTGTTGTTCGCCCGATCAATATTTTATCGGGTCTTGGTGTCCTCGAGCGGGCCGAGATGTGCCAAATCATAGCTCTCATTGAATGCGTCGACGGCCTTTTTCTCGCGAAGGGTGCTGTCGAGGGCATTGGAGCCAAGCTTGGTTTCACGGCGGATGCCGCAGCCGAACGCCTCCAGACTGCTCAGAATATCATTGCTGGGTCATCTGCTTCGGATGCCGCCCTGCGCTTCCGCCTCTGGGCGAGACTGACAGAAGCCGTGGCTTTGCCGTCGGCTGTCCCCTCCCTGTCGAGCAAGTCCGCCACGCGATCGGCTTCCGCCTTTGCTGTTCGCGCCTCCGAGAGACTGACGCCCTCGATCCGCGCCCGCCACCGCAGGGCCGATCGCAAGAAGTCTGACGGTGGTATTGGCGAACTGGTCGGCGGTAAGGCCGCTGATTACTGGAAGTCGGCGAAAGCTACCCTCGTCACGGAGTCGCCTCTGCCCTTCCCCCAGATCGTGGCCGAGGAGATGCTGGCGGTCTTCTCGGACGAAAAGGTTCTCGAGGCCGCTGCGAAAGAAGCCGATCCCGAAATCGCTGAGGCTCTGCGGCAAGGCCAGACCCAAGCACGCAATGCACTTGCGGCTGGCGGCGTTTGGGTCGGCGGGGCGACTGTCGTCGCCAATGCCGGTTTCTTGCCCTACATGCTGGCCGCACAGCTCAGCGCTATCATCCCTCTGGTCAGTGGCCCCACACTTGTCTCGCTCTTGGCTACACTCATCAACCCGGTGACCGTCTTCGTGGGCGTGACCGCTCTTGGATGGCTTGGAATGGGGCGTGGGTCACGGGTAGTCCGCAGTCAACTGGCTGCCCGTCTTGGGGTGCTAATGGCGGCACAAGGCACGCAGCGCAGCGAAACCGGCCTGGACCAATTCCTCATAGACATGCGGAAGTTGGACCGGGAACCGACCAGTTCTTTCGATTGGATGACCGCGAAGGATCGCGCAGACATGCGCCGATGCGTTGCCGAGATCACCGGTCGTCTGGCAGGGCCACTTCCGGCACCAGCAGGACGGCCTCCGGAGCCTTGGTCTTCGAAGAAGATGACCACTGATCTCCCGGATGCGGTCGTCGCATTGGGCCTGACCGCCGGCGAAATGCTCTGGCATGCCGCAGCGCTCGACCCCAACGTCATGAAAGCGGCCGATTTCTCTCGCTCCGAGGATATCGGCGATCCTATGGCCTTCGCCTACAATGCATCTGACTTCATGACCGCGGGCGCTGGATGGTCACTGCGAGGCTTCACGGCCGAGCGGCTGGTCATGGACAAGCTGATCGCCGACGGCCACGACGTCCGCCTTGCCGAGGCGAGCAATACACCCGGTCTTGATCTCATCGTCGACGGGATGCCGGTCCAAGTGAAATGCGGGACAGCGCTATCGAACCTGACCGAGCATTTCAAGAAATACCCGGACGTCCCGGTGATCGCCAATGCCGCCCTTGCCGAGGAGGCCATGGCAAGCGGTGCGCCATGGGCGCATCTGGTGACCACCCTTCCTGGCTTCGAAATTACCATGATCGAAGAGCAGATCGCAGAGACACTCGGTCATGCTGCCGACCTGGCTGACCCGGACATTCTACAATTCGCGCTTTCCGTGGGTGTGCTTCGCGGTGGCATCGAGGTCGCCAGGGGAAGAGTCCCTGTCTCCGACCTGCCAGCCTGGCTCATTCTCGATGGCGCCTCGCGCGGCTTGCTCGCCTTCACAGGCACCAACGCTGGGGCGTGGCTCGGCCTGGTTGCGATAGGTCCCGCCGGTGCGCTCATCCTTGGTCCAGCGATCGGCGCCGCCGCTCTCCTTGGGAACAACACCCTAAAGGGATACGCCCAGAAAAAGCTCATGGCAGATTGGAGCTTGGACCTCCAACGAACCGCAGAAGACCTCCATTGTAGTATCATTACGGCTTTGGGGCACCGCGTCGCCCGGCTGGAAGAAAGAACTGGCACATTTGCGGGGAATGCGTCGAGATCTGAAATCGATTCTTGGATGGCGCGGCGTGCCCAAGATGATTTGATCGCCGCCTTGGAAGACCATGCAAGTTTCATCACGTCCCGCCCGAACGCCGAGGTCGATGCAATCAGGTTGCTGTTTAGCGCGCGCAATATTGCGCCCGCAGACGCTGCTGTCCTGTCGCGGATTCATGAAGTTGAACAGACTATTGCCCGGAAGCCAGGCCTGAAAGCTACCATGATCGAAGCGGGACGCCCCGCCGGCGACCTGCTACGATCACAACTGAATAGGCGTTGGTTCAATCGCCACCCGCCGGATGAACGTGAAGGCGATTAGCGGTTACGGCCACCATCGGGCAGCCCTTATTTTGTTGAGACCGGCCTCTGCGTAGCATTTTGTGTAGCGAAATGTGTAGCATTTTTCAGCCGCTTTCGCCAGAATCCCCGGAAATCTTTGCTTTTAAGGCTGGACGCACGAAATAGTGGTGCCCGGGGGCGGAATCGAACCACCGACACGAGGATTTTCAATCCACTGCTCTACCCCTGAGCTACCCGGGCACGGGAGAACGCGAGGCGTTCGGGTTGCAGCGTTCTAGGCGAGGCGTGGGGGGCTGTCCAGAGGGTTTGCACAAAAATTTTGTGCCGCGCCAGACTGGTAGGCGGCGCGGTGCCAGGGCCGCGTCACTGGGGTTTCAGCGGGTCGTCGCGCAGGGCGTCCTCGATCGCGTCAATGGCGGCCTCGATATCATCGGGGTCCTGGCTGGGCACGGCATAGGTGCCGCTGAACCAGCGCGCCAGATCGACGTCGGCGCAGCGTTTCGAGCAGAAGGGGCGATAGGCCGGATCGGGCTTGCGCTTGCAGATCGGGCAGGTCATGGGCGTGCCCCCTGCTCCTCCAGCAGCGCGGCCAAGGGCACGCGGGCGCGTTGGCGCTGCAACTCGTAATGGCCCAAGGGTGTCCAGCCGGCCAGCACCGTCTCGATACTGTCACTGCGGAACGCGGCCTTGATCGCCATCTCGAAGGCGCGGCGGTCTTTCTTGGGCATGGGTGCCAGATCCAGCGTGATCTGGCCGCCCAGTCCCCGCAGGCGCAACTGCCGCGGCAGGTCACGACCCAGCGCGATATTCGCCTTGAGCGCTGCGGCAGGGCTGGTGTCGCTGCCCGTATTGACATCCACGGCCACCAGCGCGCGGGTCGGCTCGACAAAAGCGAACGCCCCGCCACCCAGCGTCACACGCGGATCACGCAAGCCTGCGATCATCTCCAGCACGCCGTGGGACTCGAAACTGCCCTCGGCTGTCACCACCTCGGCCGGCTCCACCCAGTCGCGCCAGGCCAGCACATGCGGCCCGTCGCCTTCGGTCAGGCATTCCGCCTCACCCTCGGTATCCGACAGCACGGCTGTGGCCAGATCGGCCATGGCGGCGATATCCTCGGCAATCTCATCGGGATCGGCCACAGCACAGCTTGAACGCAGGATCAGGCCCATCGGACTCTCGCCCATCACCTCATGCGCGATTCCCAAGAGCGTGTCGCGCAGATCGTCATCCTTGATCGACCGGCTGATATTGAGCCCCGGCGCCTCGGGCGTGACGATCGCATAGCGGCTTTTGAACAGCACCTTCTGCGTGACCGGCAGGGCTTTGCCCTCCTCGGCATGGCCGGTCACCTGCACCAGCATCGTCTCGCCGGGGGCGATGCCCTTGACCTGCCGCAGAAAGGCCATGCCATCGGGCGTGCGCAGAAACAGCCCGCCCTGCCCCTTCAAAGGCCGATCCGCCACGGCGCGATAGATCGCACCCGGACGCGGGCCATCGGCGTCGATCAGCAGATCTTCCAGCCGCCCATCCACGATCAGGGCCGCGGCTTCGCGCCCGTTGATATGGTCGAGGATGATCTGACGGCCCTTCATGCGCGGTCCTTCCAAATGGGGTAACCCGCCGCCTGCAACAGGCCTGCGGTCTCGGACAGCGGCAGACCGACGACGCCGGTGAACGACCCGTTGATCCAGGGGATGAACGCGCCTGCCGGGCCCTGAATGGCATAGCCGCCCGCCTTGCCCTGCCAGTCATTGCTGGCCAGATAGGCGTTCAATTCCTCGTCCGACAGCCGCTTCATCTGCACGGTGGTCACGACATCGCGCTCCCAGACACGCGCGCCACGCCGCACGGCGACCGCCGTGATCACCCGGTGACGCCGCCCCGACAGCGCCAGCAGGAATTCCGCCGCCTGGCCCACAGACTCAGGCTTGCCCAGAATCCGTCGCCCCAAGGCTACGGTCGTATCGGCACAAAGCACGATGTCATCGTCATCCGCCTCTACGGCGCGGGCCTTCTCAATCGCCATGCGCGCGCAGTAGGGGCGCGGCAATTCGGCCTTGTGCGGTGTCTCGTCGATATCCGGCGCGCGGATGGCGTCAGGTTCAACACCAATCTGCGCCAGCAGTTCCCTGCGGCGCGGACTGCCGGATCCGAGGATAAGTTTCACAGGTAAAACAGTTACTTGAAGCGGTAATTGATCCGACCCTTGGTCAGATCATAGGGGGTCATTTCCACCTGAACCTTGTCGCCAGCCAGAACACGGATGCGGTTCTTGCGCATCTTGCCTGCCGTATGTGCGATGATCTCATGGCCATTTTCTAGCTCGACCCGGAACGTCGCATTCGGCAGGAGTTCTTTCACGACACCGGGAAATTCGAGCGTATCTTCCTTGGCCATGGTCTCTCCTTCGTCAATCATCCCGCCATGCTGCGGGACAGGCGCTTAAATGGTCCGATCCGCGCCGATTTTCAAGGGGAATCTCTAGGCTGCGGGCTTTTGCGCTTTCCGGGTCAATGCACCCTCCTGTTCGGACCAGTGCGACAGGTTGAGAACATGGCCATCCGCGCGCACATCGCGCACCGCGGCAAGGTCCACCGTGGCATAGGTCCAGCCGGGGCGATTCAGCTTGCCTTCCGCGATCACGCCGGTGGGCGGAAAGCCGCGGTCTGGCGGGCCGAAGATGCCACCTGTGCCGGTATTCTCCTCGACCGCATAAAGCCGGGGCTGCTTGCCCACCAGCGAGGACATGACCGTGACGCACTGCCCCTCCAGCGCGCGCGCCATGGCCCCGATGCGGACCCGCCAATAGCCCTCAAGCGCCTCGGTGCAACTGGGCACCAGCAGGATCTCGACGCCGCGCTCCATCAGATCGCGGGCCAACAGGGGGAATTCGCTGTCATAGCAGATCAGGATGCCGATGCGGCCCAGATCCGTGTCAAAGACCCGCAGCGGCCCTGCCCCGTCTTTGGCCCCACTGATACCCCATTCCTCGCGCTCGAACCGGGTCATGATCTGCTTGTCCTGCACCCCGATCAGGCCCGCAGGGCCGAACAGTCCCGCACGGTTCACCACCGCCGAGCCGTCGATCACCGGGGCCGAGGCGGACAGGATATGCACCCCGAACCGCGCCGCCAGCGCCGCATGCAGATTGTAGCTGGCCCCGACCCGGCCCGCGACCGCGCGGATCGACCCCTTCAGGTCACCCGCCACCCGTGGCCCGTCCAGTGACGCCAACTCCATCGCGCCATACTCGGGAAAGACCAGCAGATCCGCCCCGTCCTGCGCGGCTTCGGCCACCCATGCGGTCAGCTTGGCCTCGTAGTCGGTCCATTCCTTGAACCAATCAAGGGGATAGGCAGAGGTCGCGATCTTCATGAGGTTCAGTCCTGTGTCCGAGTCCCAGCCATGATGACGCAATCACGCGTCAGGTTCAAACGGATTGCCCGTTGTGGTTGCGAAAGCATGATCCGCCCTGCCTATAGCGTCTTGATCCAGAATTGCAGCGGCTTGTCCGTCTCGGCGCTCTGGTTCAGATCCTTCCAGCCGAAATGCGCCACGACCCCCGCCAGCGGTCGATAGCCACGCTTGCGCCAGAACGGGTCCAGCGCCGCGTAATCCGCAGGGCGCAGCGGATGGTCCTCGGGCCGGATCACGCCGCAAAAGGCCGACTTCCTCAAGCCCAGCTTGCGCGCATGATCCTCGCGCAGATCAAAGAAACGATGCCCGATCCCGTGACCGCGCCATGCGGGCAGCAACACCGATTCCGCGCAATAGAAGATCTGGCCCAGATCCTCGCCCGTGCCGTCGAAAGCGGCCGCGAAATAATCGGCGTGATCCTGCATCGGCAGACCCGTCGCCGCCCCGACCAGACGCGCGCCATCAAAGGCCCCCACCACCACCGCGCGCGGATTGTCACGGTAAACCGCCAGATAATCCCGCTCATAGCCCAGATCCCCGTCATAGAGATAGGGCCAGTCCCGGAACACCGCGATGCGCAGCCGCGCCACATCATCCAAGGCGGCCTCCAGCGCCGCCCCGGTCAATGCCTCCACGCGGATCATGCCGAGACCTGCGCCACCCAGTCGGCCAGATTGTAATAGGTCACGACGCGGGTGATCTTGCCGTCCTGCAAACTGAAGAAGGACCCCGCCGGAAGGCGGTAGCCCTGCCCCTTCGCCTCCGGCAGGCCCGCATCGGTCGCCAGATAGGTGCCGTTGACGATGTATTCCGCCGCAGCACGGGTGCCATCCGGGCTGGTGAAAATCACCATATCCGTCAGGGTCTCCTTGTAGCAGCGGCTCATATGGTCGCAAAACGCGGCAAAGGCCGCCTTGCCGGTCCGCACCTTGCCCTCATTGACATGATGGGCCACGTCATCGGACAGGCATTCCACCATGGCGGCGCTGTCACCGGCGTTGAAGGCATCGAAATAGCGCTGGATCGTGGCGCGGGCCGTATCGGTCATGGTCAAACCTCCTGTTTGGGCCAAGACCTAGCAGGGGCCGTGGCCCGCTCCAAGCGGGACTTTGCGGGGTTTCGCCCCTCAGGCCATCCGCGTGGGCGGTCCCCACAGCGCCGTCAGATGCGAAATGATCTGGTCGCGGGCCTGCCGATAGGCGTTCAGCTTCACCTCGCGGCTCTCGCCCAGACCAGTCGGGTCCATGATCGGCCAGTATTCCACCGTCAGGTGATAGATCCGCGTCAGCTCCAGCGCGCGCCGCTGGCTGGCCGGCGACAAGGCCACCACCAGATCGAAAGATGACAGATGCTCGCCCCATTCCTCCATCTCGTCAAAAGACCGGCTGCGATGGCGCGACAACTCCACCCCGATCTCCTGACAGACGGCGATGGCGAAACCGTCGATCTCCATGTCGTTATGGACGCCGACCGACTGGACATAGGTCTCGGCGCCATAGAATTTCTTCATGATGCCCTCGGCCATGGGCGATCTGACAGCGTTGTGGTCGCAGCAGAACAGAACGGACTGGGGCAAGGCGACTGGCACGGGGTCAGGCTCCGAAATGCAGGACGCAGATCAAGGTGAACAACCGGCGCGCGGTATCGGTGTCGATCACCGCCTTGCCCTCAAGCCGCTCCTGGAGGATGCGCGCCCCCTCATTGTGGATGCCGCGCCGGGCCATGTCGATCGTCTCGATCTGGCTGGGGGGCATGTTCTTCACCGCATCGAAATAGCTTTCGCAGATCGCCCAGTAATCCTTGACCACCTGCCGGAACGGGCTCAGCGACAGATGGAACTCCGCCGCCTTCTCGCGTTCTTCGGTCAGGATATCGAAAACCAGCCGCTTCTCGCGGATCGCCAGCCCCACACGATAGGGGCCAGCGGGCACGACACGGTCATCCCGCAAAGGCAACTCGAACGAGTTCTCCTCCAGAAGGTCGAACATCGCCACCTTGCGCTCCTGCTCGATCTCGGGCGTGGGCGGGGGCAGGTTGGAATCGTCAAGTTCGATGTCGCAGATGCGTGTCATGGGCAGGGTCCTAGCAGATGCACCTGATTAGCGCAGGCTGCCGCACCGCACAATCCGCCTTGAACCCTTTCATGCTGCAATGCAGCAATTACCCGCCTGACTGTGGCGCCGGGCGCATGTTCAGGTGCCGGATCACTCGTTCAGTCGGTTCAACCGCGCGCGCACGCTCAACCCATGCGCCTCAAGGCTTTCCGCAATGGCCAGAGTCTCCGCCGCGGGACCAATGGCGCGCAGCGCGCCGGGTGTCATCTTGGTCAGGGTCGTCCGCTTGAGGAAATCCATCACCGACAAGCCGCTGGAAAACCGCGCCGACCGCGCCGTGGGCAAGACGTGATTGGGCCCGCCCACATAATCGCCAATCGCCTCGGGCGTCCATGCGCCAAGGAAAATCGCCCCCGCATGGGTGATCTTGGCGGACAAGGCATCAGGATCGGCCACGCACAGCTCCAGATGCTCGGGCGCGATCCGGTTCGACAGGCTCGCGGCCACATCCAAATCGGGCACGGTGATGATGGCCCCAAAGTCGCGCCAGCTTGGCCCCGCGATGGCGCGCCGCTCCAGCATTGCCAGATTGCGTTCGACCGCCGCCGCCACCGCCTTGGCCATGGCGGGGCTGTCCGTGATCAGGATGCTTTGCGCGCTTTCGTCATGCTCGGCCTGTGACAGCAGGTCCAGCGCGATCCAGTCGGGGTCATTATCCGCATCCGCGATCACCAGAATCTCGGACGGCCCCGCGATCATGTCGATGCCGACCTTGCCGAACACCCGCCGCTTGGCCGCCGCGACAAAGGCATTGCCGGGTCCCGTGATCTTGTCCACGGGCGGAATCGTCTGCGTCCCATAAGCCAGCGCCGCCACCGCCTGCGCGCCGCCGATGCGGTAGATCTCGTCCACACCCGCAATCCGCGCCGCCAACAGCACCAGCGGATTGGCTACGCCGTCGGGCGTCGGCACCACGATGGCCAACCGCTCCACCCCCGCCACCTTGGCAGGCACCGCATTCATCAGCACAGAGGACGGATAGGAGGCCAGCCCCCCCGGCACATACAACCCTGCCGCAGACACCGGCGTCCAGCGCCAGCCCAGCATCGCGCCCTCCGGGTCGGTCCAGCTATGATCCTGCGGCATCTGGCGCACGTGATAGGCGCGGATGCGATCCGCCGCCAGGTCCAGCGCGGCCCGCTCATGCGCGGGCACCTGCGCCACCAGCGCATCCACCTCGGCCTCTGAAAACCGCAGCGTCTCGGGCGTCAGGTCCAGCCGGTCGAACTTCGCCGTCAGCTCGATCACCGCCGCATCACCGCGCGCGCGCACATCGGCGATGATGCCTGCCACGACATCATCCACATCGACACTATCCTCGCGCTTGGCGCCCAGCAGGGCGGCGAAGGCGGTCTCGAAATCGGGGTCGGTGGCGTTCAGAAATACGGGCATGGTCCCTCCGGGGTCTGGGGCGGGACATAGCTTTGCAGGGGCCGCGCCTCAAGCCCTTGATGCCATGAACGCAACACGCTGTTTCTTCTTGCCCGAAATATCCCCGCCGGAGGCGCAGGCTGCCGCGCAGAAATCCCGCTTCAGATCTTGTGATCCGGCACCTTGCGTGATGGCGCGACATAGGGCCGGGTCACATCCTTCAGCGTCACTTCCAGCGCCTCGACCTGCAACCGGATCTCTCCGTCCCCGGCCAGCACCAGATGCAACGCCCCCTCAACCTCCGCCCCCGCATGCCAGTCCAGCGACAGCAGCGACAGCACCAGATCCGGGTCGCGCCGATCCACCCCGTTCGAGGCGACGCCCAGCACATTCTCCACCACCAGCAAGGATTGCACCCGCTCGACCGGACGGGCGCGCTTGCGCGCGGCGTCCACATCCTCCCAGCGGAAACGGTTCAGCAGCAGGCCAAAGCGGCGTTGCCCCGGCCGCCACGTCATCGCCGTCGCCGGAAAGACCGCATCCTGCACCAGCGCGGACATCACCTTGAGGTCCTCGGCCTCCAGCGCCCCCAGATTGAGCGGGGTCTCGCGCGCGTCCTCGAACCTCGCGTCGCTCATTTGCCCGCCACCCGTTCGATCCTGGCACCCACCGCGCCCAGCTTTTCCTCGACCCGCTCATAGCCGCGATCCAGATGATAGACCCGGTTCACGATCGTCTCACCCTCCGCCGCCAACCCGGCGAGGATCAGCGACACGGAGGCCCGCAGATCCGTCGCCATCACCGGCGCGCCCTTCAACCGCTCCACACCCGTCACCGTGGCCGTGCCGCCATGCACGTCGATCTTCGCGCCCATCCGCATCAACTCGGGCGCGTGCATGAAACGGTTCTCGAATATCTTCTCCTCCAGCACGGACACGCCATCGGCGGTGCACAGCAGCGCCATCATCTGCGCCTGCAAATCGGTCGGGAAACCCGGAAACGGCTCGGTCGTCACATCCACGGCCCGCACACGGCCATTGCCCCGCGTCACCTTCAACCCCAGTGCCGTCTCCTCGACCGAAATCCCCGCCGCATCCAGCTTCTCGCAGAACGCGCCGACCAGATCGATGCGACCGCCCAGCAGCTCCACCTCGCCACCGCAGATCGCGGGGGCCAGCATATAGGTGCCCAATTCGATACGGTCGGTGACAACCGGATGCGTCGCCCCGCCCAGTCGATCCACGCCCTGAATGGTGATCGTCGATGTCCCCTCGCCCTCGATCTGCGCGCCCATCTTGCGCAGGCATTGCGCCAGATCCACGATCTCGGGCTCGCGCGCGGCGTTCTTCAGCACGGTCGTCCCCTTGGCCAAAGTCGCCGCCATCAACGCATTCTCCGTCGCGCCCACCGAGACGAAGGGGAAGTCGACGATCCCGCCCTTCAACCCGCCGGGTGCCTTGGCATGGACATAACCCTCGCGCAGGTCCAGTTCCGCCCCCATCGCCTCCAGCGCCTTCAGATGCAGGTCCACAGGCCGCGCCCCGATGGCGCAGCCACCGGGCAGCGACACCACCGCGTGACCGTCGCGGGCCAGCATCGGCCCCAGCACAAGGATCGAGGCGCGCATCTTGCGCACGATGTCATAATCGGCGGTGTGGTTGTCGATGGTGTGGCTCGACATGGCCAGCACCTTGCCATCCTGCAAACTGGTAACCTCGGCCCCCAGCGATTGCAGCAGTTGCGTCATGGTCCGGATATCCGACAGGCGCGGCGCATTGGTCAGCGTCAGCGGTTCTTCCGACAAAAGCGTCGCAGGCATCAGGGTCAGACAGGCATTCTTGGCCCCGGCGATCGGGATTTGCCCCTTCAAGGGGCCATTGCCCGTCACGATGATCGAATCCATTGCCCTGCCCTTTTCACTCTTTGCCTGTGTCCCGCCCCGGCGGATCATCCGCGGACGGTGTCTCTTTCGCCGCCCGCGCCCGCGCCTGTGCCTTGCGCCGTGCCATATTGGCCTTGAGGGCGGCTTTCAACCGCTCTTCACGCGTCCCGCCCTTGCCGGGCGCCGTTCTGCCGGGTGGTTTCTGCTCCATCCTGCCTTCCTACAGCACCGCACAATTTGCGTCCAGATTGCGCTTGCACCCTGCGGGATTTGAGTCTAATCACCCGGCCACGGTCAAAGGGGCAACCCTTCACACACCGCCGGATGCTGTGGTAGCTCAGTGGCAGAGCACTCCCTTGGTAAGGGAGAGGTCGAGAGTTCAATCCTCTCTCACAGCACCATCCCAACCAGAATGCGCGTCTTGTCTGTCATCCCACCGGGTGCAAAAAGACTTTGGTCGTCGCCTTATATGGCACACGCCCCGGCCATAGGGATCGGTCAGGGCGCGTGTCGCTGGTCTTGATACGCCGGATCGGAGACCTGCGGGTCAGTCCAGATGGCGGGTGGCGTCCAGCAGGCGCAGCAGGTCCTCGCGCATCGCCATCAGATCGGCGTGGTAAGGCTGCGTCGGGCCGCTTGCCAGAACGCTTTCAAAGGCGCGCAGCACATGGTCCTCACCGCTGCGGATATTGTCCATCACATCCTCGTCGATCTCGTCGAAAAAGGCGCGCAGGCTGACGACGGTCCGGTTGACGGTCGCCATGAAGGACCCATCCGCGTCTACGCTTGCGCCCAGCGATGTCAGCAGCGAGGCAAGTTGCGCGGCATGGCGGCTGTGAAGGTCGCGGAACTGCTGCGCGACGGGGCGAAACTCCGGTTCGGCCTTCTCGACCATCTTCTCGTATCCGGCAAGGGCATCGACCGTGCGGGTATGCAGGTCCGCAAGGGCATCGATGACTTCTGTCGGGGTTACGGCACTGGGGCGGGCTGTCTCGGGCGTCTTCATCCTGGTTCCTTTCGGGGTGGGGCCATGAAAGCCGTGTTCAGGCCAGTGGGCGTCTGTGTCATTCAACACGCGAGACACCGACGGGTTCCATGACAAGATGGCGCAGCCCGCCATCACGCCGCAGTGCAGCGCCGCGGCGCGCCACCCGATGACAGGGGCGGGAACGGCCCATGCAACAGGCGCCACGGACGGCCGATGCGACAGGCCCGAATCCGTGCTTCCCCGCAAGGCGTCAACATCCGCAAGACCGGATAAGCCTTTGGCCTTTGGTGCAGATTCGGTGACAGGCCGGGCCTCTTGTCACTGGCTGCGCGTATCGGAACTGATGAAAATATCGGCACACCCCCACGCTCCACGAACGTAGATCGCGACGCCCGCAATCCACGGTTGAAATCCGACACCCTTGCTGCGCTTGCATCATGGGGATTGATGGAGCGCATCAAAATAACTGTTGCCTGAAAAACCGCTTCACTGTCTTCTATGGGACAACCTCGCATAAAAATGGCGGGGGTTTACCCAACGTGGAGGAGATCACAATTGGAACGTCGTAAGTTTCTGAAGGGCGCCGCCCTCGCGGGCACGGGCGCGGCACTTGCTGCACCTGCCATCGCACAAGGCACCAAGACCATCACCATCGTCTCGACCTGGCCGCGGGACTTCCCGGGCCTCGGCATCTCGGCACAGCGTCTGGCCGCACGCATCACCGCCCTGTCGGATGGTGCCCTGACCACCGAGTATTTCGCCGCGGGCGAGCGTGTGGGCGCTTTCGACGCCTTTGATGAAGTCGCTTCCGGCAACTCGCAGGCCTATATCGGCGCCGATTACTACTGGGGCGGCAAGCACCCGGCCTATAACTACTTCACCTCTGTTCCCTTCGGCATGAGCACGCAGGAATGGACCGCATGGATCCGCTTCGGCGGCGGTCAGGAACTCTGGGACGAGCTGGCAGGCTCCTTCGGCCTCAAGGCCATCGCCTGCGGTTCGACCGGCACACAGGCCGGCGGCTGGTTCAACAAGGAAATCGAATCGCGCGACGACCTCAAGGGTCTGAAGATGCGTATTCCGGGCCTTGGCGGCACCGTGATGTCCAAGCTGGGCGCATCCACCGTGTCGCTGCCGGGCGGCCAGATCTATGAGAACCTCGTGTCGGGCGCGATCGAGGCGACCGAATGGGTCGGTCCGTTCAACGACTACTTCATGAAATTCTACGAGGCCGCCAAGATCTACTACACCGGCGGCATGCACGAGCCGGGCGGCGGTCTGGCCTTCGGCATGAACGCCTCGTGGTATGGCACCCTGTCGGATTGGGAAAAAGCTGTGCTTGAGGCCGCTTGCGCCGAAGAACATGAACTGTCGCATTCCGAAGCCATGGCCAAGAACGGCGAATACCTGGGCAAGCTGATCAACGACCACGGGGTCGAGGTTGTGACCTTTACCACAATCTGGCGCAATTTCTTCAGCGGTAAGTGGCGTGCTGGGGGAGATATCTGGAAGAGAAGTAGAGCAGACGTTCGGGCGTGATGCCGCGAAAGTCTGGTCTGAGCCC